>JAITBE010000089.1 GCA_031283755.1 Spirochaetaceae bacterium | reverse complement strand
CTCGGGCGGACCGGCCTCGGCCGCTCCGGCGGATTTGCCCCGGGAGCAGCCGGGACGGGCCCGGCGGGTTCCACGGGGGGAGATGATACCGGGGCCGCCGGCCTTGGCGACGGGGGCCTGGCCGGGGGAGCCGCCGGTTCCGATGAAGGGGGCCTGGCCGGGGGAGCCGCCGGGCCCGATGAAGGAGGCCTCGCCGGAGGGACCGCCGGGTTGGTCTTCACCGGTTCCGGCCGGGGGGAGGAAACAATTTTATCCGGCGGTTCCGCGGGGGGGGGCCTGACCAAGGGCGGCTCAGGAGGATTTTTGGAGGCCGGAGGGGAAGGTTCGGTTACCGGCGGTTCCCGGACCTGTTCCACCGGAGGGACAGGAGCCGGGGTTTCACCCGAAGGTTCCTCCGCCTCACTTTGGGGGAACGGGGGGCGGACAGAAACCGTTTCCGGGGAGGCTTCCTCCGGCTCCGCGGAACGCAGGGTAATCGCCGCCACGGAGATCATGATTGCCAGAACAATCAAAGCCACCGTAAGCAGTACCGCCTGTATCCGGTCTTTTATGACAAGGGTTTTGGGGGACCGCCTTTTCTTCGGCTGAGCCTTTCCTCCTGATGGCCCCTTTTTTGAACGTTTTTCCACTATTTTTGAAGATACCCTTTTGGCTGATATTGATCAATGAGGGCCCGGCATTTTGCCTTTCAGGCTAGACCCCGCGGGGGAGCGGCAATTCCCCGGTGGGGGCTAGACGGTCGTGGCCCTTGTCTACGCACGCTTTGGCGTGGCTTTTTTTGTGTCACGCCGTGCGCCCCCGCCGGGTAATTGCCGCTCCCCCGCGGGCATTAGCGGGAAAAGCAAAATGCCGCCCCGGCTTACGCGGGGGGGAAGAAGCCGGGGGAGAGTGGTGTTACTCCGCGATGGCCTGAGATGACGGCGTGCGCCCCCGCCGGGGCGCACGCCGTGATACACGTCTAGCCCTCGCCGGGTGCCTCCCCGCCCAATAATGCACGCGAATGAGCGTGTTGACCCGAAAAAGGCCTGAAGCCGCCCTCTTCCCATGCCTAAGCCGGCGTTTTGCGCCTTTCAGGCTAAAGCCCCCACGGGGGCGGGGTAATTGCCCGGCGGGGCGCATGACGTGATACACGTAGAGCCTGCCCACGATCGTCTAGCCCTCGCCGGGTGCCTCCCCCGGCGAATGAGCGTGTTGACCCGAAAAAGGCCTGAAGCCGCCCTCTTCCCATGCGTAAGCCGGCGTTTTGCGCCTTTCAGGCTAAAGCCCGCGGGGGTCTTTGCCGAAAAGGCGCAAAACGCCGGGCGCCAGTCTTGAGGGAGCGCCCCGAAGGGGTTATTCTTACATCATGGCAGATCCGGAATTGGTACGAATACTCGATTATATTTTAAACCGCTGCGATGAAAAGTCCATTGAGGCGGTGGCCGCCGCGGTGGTAAGGCGGCGCCGGGATTTGGCCCTCTTTGGGGGAACGCGGAACCTGCCGGATCCCCAAAAGCTGGCCCGGGATCTTTCCTCTCAAATTAATATCGGGGCCGGCATAAAGGACCTTAAGGGCACGGTCCGTTCCATGGCGGCGCGGATCATCCAACAGCAGGCGCCGGAACTGGACGGCGAACAGGCCGCGGAACTGCTTGATGCCTGGATCCCCGGGGAGCGGACCGGGGAAGAACTCCCCCGGGAGCTCACCGCCGCCATGGTGGAGCAGTTTATTGCCTTTTCCCTGGGGCGGATGGATGAACAGGAAGACCGGGAACTCCGGGCCGAGATGGGCGCCTGGCCCGACCGGTATTGGAAAACCTTTCCCCCGGTACTCCGCCTGATAATCACCGATTTTCTCAAAGGTGAAATGACCGAGAAGGAGTTTAACGCTAAAATCGGGGCCGCCCTGGACCTGGGCAGCCCTTTATAGGTGGATTACACTAAACATCTTACTATACGCAATTACAAAAGAGAAAGAGAAATCAACCACAAAGGCGCACAAAGGATACATGAAGCGCCGATCTTCTTGGCCCTATGCGCCTCCTATGTTTTATGCCAGAGGATTGCCGGGGCTCATTCCCCAATGCGGATCGAGTCAAACCACGCGGTGTTGTACAGATCCAGGGCTTCCCCCAAGTCGTCCTTCAATTCGGTCCTGAGCAGCTCCTCCGCGGTGTAGTAGGGTTCTTCGGTTTTGAGCTGCCGGGCGGGGATATTTACCGTGGCGGGGAAGCCGAAATAATCGGTAAATTCCGCGTAGATCTCCGGCCGGTGGATAAAATCGATAAATTTATGGGCCAGATCGATATTTTTAGCACCCTTCAATATACACATACTGTCGATGTAGGCGGGGCCTCCCTCGGGGGGTATAAAGAAAACGGTGGTTGCTTTCTGTTCTTCGGATATTTCTTCGTATACCATTTCCGCGTATCCCTGGATCACCCAAAAATCACCATTGGCGAACCCCTTTCCCGGGGCTTCGGCGTCGAATTTAACCAGGTTCGGCTTCCAGGTATTGTTGATAAGGTTTTTGGCCGCTTCAATCTCATTGGGTTTTTTTGAATTCACCGAATAATCGAGGAAGACCAGGGCGTCCCCCATAACTTCCCGCATATCATCCAGCATGGTCATCCGCCCTTGAAGATCCTTTCTGCTGAAAATAGACCAGCTCCGGTCGAAAATGGGAATCCGCTCGGTATTCACCGCGATCCCCGCGGCGCCGAAGTAATAGGGTACGCTGTACTCCATGTTGGGATCGTAGGTGGTTTTTTCCAGAACCAGGGGATCGATATTGCCGAGGTTGGAAAGTTTGGATTTGTCGATCCGCTCAAACATATCCTGTTTTATCATGATGGAAACATAGTCCCCGGAAGGAAAAACAATATCATAACCGCTGCCCCCGGCTTGGATATGGGCATACATGGTCTCGTTGGAGTCATATTCGTCAAATATGATGGTAACGCCGTATTCTTTTTCAAATTTTTCCCGTACCGAGAGGGGAACATAATAGGTCCAGCAATAAATGTTCAGCCGGTTTGATTCCACGGCAGCGGCGGCGGTGGTTCCCGCCGCCTGTTTCGTGCAGCCGCTGAAGGCGGTCAGGGCGAGCAAAACCACGGACAGGGCTGCGGCTAATACAGGTATTTTCTTCATCTTTTCCTCCTGGTGCTGAAATTGGATATAATTTTTTTCAACACCTTTAAAATAAAGACCCATACAGGTCATTTGGCCGCGATATACTTCAGAAAATTTCTGAGTAAATAGGTAAGGAGAACGGTCCCCAGGATCATAACCACCGACAGGGCGTTTATCACCGGCGATACCCCGAACCGGATGGCCGAATAGATATAGATAGGCAGGGTGGAGGAACCGGGACCGGAGACAAAGGAGGTGATGACAAAATCCTCCAGGGATATGGTAATGGCCGTTAAAAATCCCGATACGATGCCGGGCATACAGATAGGCACCGTTACCTTAAAGAGGGTCTGTTTTTCGCTGGCCCCCAGGTCATGGGCCGCCTCGATGATGGAAAAGTCGAATTCGTCCAGCCGGGCCATCACCATAAGAAACACAAAGGGCAGGTTGAAGGTGGTATGGGCGATAAAGATCGTCAGAAGTCCCAGTTGGATTTTAACCCCCGCGAAAAACAGGGAGAGGGACACGCCGATGATGATTTCCGGGAGTATCATGGGCATAAAAGATATGACCTGTATGTAGTTCCGCAGTTTAAACCGGTACCAGTTTACCCCGATAGCGCCGGCGGTTCCCAGAACAGTGGCGGTAGCGGCGGAACTTACGGCGACAAAGGCGCTGTTCCAAAAGGCCCGCCACAGGTCCCGGGAGCGGAAGAAGAGCTGTTCGTACCAGACCAGGGAAAAACCGGTCCAGTTCATACCCTTGGACGAGTTAAAGGAATAGAGGATCAGCACCATCAGGGGGAGAAAAAGGAAAACAATGGTGGCGATAAAGATCGTCTGGGAAAAGGAAAAATGCCTCCGGTAGGCCCGTTTTGCGTGCCGGGCCGCCTCCCCCTGGGAATTTCCCGTCCGCAGGGAGGTAATAATATTATGAACCAGGCTTTTACCGGTCATGGATTTACCCCCTTGGGGTCCTGAACAATTTCTCCCTTTACATCGGCGGTCCGCTGGGCATCCCGGCGCTGCAGGTTCATCATAAGGATAACCCCCGCGGTGGTAACCATTGTCAGGACCATGGAAAAGGCCGATGCCAGGGGCCAGTTCCGGGACTTGGTGAGCTGATCGGCGATGACGTTCCCCAGCATATAGGAATCCTTCCCTCCCACCAGGAGGGGGACCGCATAGGCCCCGAAAATGGGGATGAAGGTGAAAAGCACCGCGGTGTATATACCGCTCCTGATATTGGGGAGCAGCACCAAAAGCATGGATCTGGGTTTGGTGGCCCCCAGATCCCGGGCCGCCTCCAACAGGGAAAAATCAAACTTGTCGATGGTCGAAAAGAGGGGCAGAATCGCGTAGGGCAGGTACATATACACCAGTACCAGGATCACCACCTTTTGATTGTAGAGGAAGTGAATATAATCGCGGATAAGCCTGAAACGCATCAAAAATTCATTTAAAAAACCGTTGTTCCCCAGAATATTCATCCAGGCAAATACCCGGATCAGAAAATTCGTCCAAAAAGGGACAATAATGAGGAGCAGCAGCAGGGTCTGATGCTTGCTCCGGGCCATAAAATAACCGCAGGGCAGGGCAATAAAGATGGTTATCACCGTGGCGGCCACGGAGGTAATCAGGGTACGGACGGTGATGATCACAAAGTTAGGATTCCCCAGGCTTTTGTACGCGGTCAGGGCAAACTCCCATTCCACCCCGCCGTAAAGTCCCTTTTTAAGGAAACTGTATACCACAATGATGAGGATGGGGATCAGGAAAAAAATCGTAAACCAAATCGCCATAGGGCCGGAGTAGAGGATGCCGTAATTCCGTTTCCCGCCGGGGCCAGGTTTGACCTTCACGGTTCTTTCGCCCCCGGACCAAAGGCTCCCGGGGAGCCGGAGCTTTCCCCCTCGTCTTTGATCCCCACGATATACCCGTCGTTGGCGCTCCAGGACAGGTACACCGAATCCTTCCACACAATATCCGGGCCTTCATCGGAATATTTGGCGTGTTGTTTGATCACCCGCACCAGGACTTTTTCCTGGGTTTTAACGTAGAATTTGGTTTGGAACCCCGAATAAATGGGTTCGTCCACCGTACCCTGAAGCAGATTGATGTCTTCCCGCTTGGTAGCGGGTTTTTCCTTGGAAATCAGGATTTTTTCCGGTCTGATGGTAAAACTAACCTGCTGTCCGGGCCGGACCTCGTCCACGGTGGTTACCTTGATATTCCCCAATTCGGGAATGTCAAGGTAGGCCATATATTCCGGTTCGCTCCGGTCGAGTTTTTCCACCGAGGTAACCGGCGCGTTAAAGAGGTTGGTCTCGCCGATAAACCTGGCCACAAAGTCTGTGGCGGGGCTTTCGTAGATATCGTGGGGGGTTCCTACCTGTAAAACATTCCCCTGGTTCATCACCGCGATACGGTCGGAGACCGACAGGGCCTCCTGCTGATCGTGGGTAACGTAGATAAAGGTAATCCCGATTTTATCGTGGATCTGGTCCAGCTCAATGAGCATGTGCTGCCGCAGTTTGGCGTCCAGCGCGGAAAGGGGTTCATCCAAAAGCAATACCCGGGGTTCGTTGATCAGGGCCCGGGCAATGGCAACCCGCTGTTTTTGGCCCCCTGAAAGCTGATTCGGTTTTTTATAGGCATGACCTTCCAGTTGGACCAATTTAAGGTATTCGGTTACCCGGGAATTAACCTCATTTTTTTGAAGTTTTTTTAAACGCAGGGAAAAAGCGACGTTTTCAAAAACCGTTAGATGGGGAAAAAGGGCGTAATTCTGAAAAACCGTATTTGCCGATCTCCGATTGGGGGGCAGGGGAAGTACATCGGTACCGTCAAAGGTAACGACGCCAATATCCGGGGTTTCAAACCCCGCGATGATCCGCAGCAGGGTTGTTTTACCACACCCTGAAGGCCCCAGGAGGGAAAAAAATTCCCCCTTTTTTATTTCAAGGTTCACCGCGTTCAGAACCTTAAAATCACCAAAAGACTTCGAAATTTTTTCGATGCCAACATCGCTCCCTTTCAACCCTGCTCCTTCAACCTCCCTTCCGGTATATCCTTTCTGCAAAAAACAAAGGCTTTTTCAAAATCGGATTTTGAAAAAACTCAACGGACCTCCGGCCAAGCCGGCTTCAACATGATAGTAACGCCCTCTTAATTCTAATGATTTTATTCTAAAGGGTACAATGCGTATTTTATGATTTGTTGTCAACCGGTTTATAAACTAAAAAAGAAAAAAACAGCCGGTCGCCCGGCATGTCTATATATGGTGTACAATTAATTCAACGCCGGTATATATAGCGTACATTGAAATCGTCCATGCGCCAAAGACGCTATATATGATGTATGCACCGGATATATACCCATATATATAGCTGAATAAAAAATTAAAAAAAAATGAACCGGTTCCGTAATTTAGTTCATAATCCAGGCTTTTTCGAGGGGGATCACCGCTCCCCGGTCATTAAAAGGGCCATCACCTTGGCATCCCCCAGGATGTTTTCGAGGACCGCGTACTCGTTGGGTTGATGGGCGGTATCGTCCATCCGGCCCCATACCACCGAGTCGATCCCGGCGTTTCTGAGGTAGGCCCCCACGGTGCCGCCGCCTATGCCGATGGGCCGGGTTTCCACCCCGTATACCTCCCGGGCCGCCCCGGAGATGAATTTTACCAGGGGCGCATCCGGGGAAGTGGGCCTGGATTCGACGGACTGGAAGATGGTATAGGCGATTTTCACCTGGTATTTGCCTTCCACCTCCCCCTTTATGCGGTCTACCTCCTTAAGAACGTCCCTGACGGGATACCGGGGGAGGATCCTCATGTCCATATAAAAAACATCTTCCCCGGGGATGGTATTGACATTGGGAACATTGGCCTCTTTTTTGGTCGGCTGGAAGGTGGAATAATCAGGTTCAAAAAGGGGGTCCCGGTCCGAAAAGTGTTCCGAAAGACCATTATGGAGCCGGACCGCCAGATCCGCCCCGGCTAAGTGGGCGTTGATCCCCTGATCCGGCCGGGAGCCGTGGGCCTGGGCGCCGGTGGTGGTCAACCGGAGCCAGAGGAGGTTTTTTTCGGCGATCTCTATGGTTTCCCCCCGGCTGTCCCCGCCGTCGGGGATGAGGATCATGTCGTCCTTGCGGAACAGGCCGGGGTGGTTCTTCAGGATCCAGTCTATGCCATAGGCGCTGCCCATCTCCTCGTCCGCCACAAAGAGGAGCTTGACCGGGTGGGGCGGGGTGATCCCCTGGGCTGTCAGGGCCAGGGCGGCCAGTACCGAGGAACAGAGCCCTTGCTGGTTGTCCTCTACCCCCCGGCCGATAAGCACGGTGCCCCGGGGGCCTTCCTGTTGAACCACCTGCCAGGGGTCGCTTTTCCACAGGGAAGCCTCCCCGGGAGGCACCACGTCCAGGTGGCTCATGATCCAGAGCCGTTTGGTCTCGTTTTTTCCGGGGATAGTGGCGATTAGATTGGGCCTCAGCCCTCCCTTGGCCTGCTCATCCGGGGCATCCAGGCGTTCCAGCCGGGTGATACCCTGGGCTTTGAGCCATTTCTCAAGGAATTGGCACTTTTCCAATTCCCCTTCCCCCCCGGATTCCGGAGATATGGCGGGCCGTTTGGTAAGCTCCGTCTCCAATTCTATGACCAGGGAGGCGTTTTTTTCAATAAAATTAAAAATAGTTTCCTTTACCATAGCGTTAATTGCTCCTATTTATATACTTCCCAGGTACTGCGGATCAGGGTATCCAGGTCCGAATAACGGGCGGTCCAGTCCAGGACCTCGTGGGCGAGTTTGGAAGAAGCGGTGAGTTTGGCCGGGTCCCCGGGGCGGCGGGCCGCGATCCGGGTGGGGATGGGCTTGCCGCTGATCCGGCGGGCGGCTTCGACAATTTCCATCACCGAAAGCCCTGTTTCGCTGCCCAGGTTGACGATGAGGCTTTTATCGTTCCGGGTAATATAATCCAAAGCCGCCTTATGCCCCAGGGCGAGATCGCTCACATGGACATAGTCCCTGACCCCGGTACCGTCGGGGGTATCATAATCGTTCCCAAAGATCTGCACCTCCGGCCGTTTCCCCGCCGCGGTCTCCATGATCACCGGGATGAGGTTGGCGGGGTTTTGTTCCAGGCCTTTGATCCGGCCTTTGACATCATAACCCGCGGCATTAAAATAACGCAGGCTGGCAAAACGGATGCCCTTGAGTTTATCGTACCACTCCAGAAAATGTTCGATCTCCCGCTTGGTAAAACCATAGAAGTTTTCAGGTTTTGCGGGGTGTTTTTCATCGAGGGGAAGATATTCCGGTTCCCCGTAAACCGCGGCGCTGGAGGAAAAAACAATGTTCTTGATCCCCCCTTCCACGGCGGCGTTGAGGATATTGATGGTACCGGTGATATTATTGACCGAATATTTTTCCGGCTTTATCATGGATTCTCCCGCCGCCTTGAATGCCGCCAGGTGTATGAGGGCGTCGAAAACAGGCATTTTCGACGCCCGGTGGGCAATATCCCCGGTAACGGCCCTGACCAGCCCTGGATAATCCAAAATATCCCCATGGATAAAGGCTTCCTCCGGGAAAAGGTTCTCCCGTAAGCCGCTTGAAAGGTTATCATACACCGTAATCCGGTGCTTTTGATCCAAAAGCTCCCGGGCCACATGGCTTCCGATATACCCGGCTCCGCCGATAATCAGTATGTTCATAAGGTTATTATACGGTAAAAATCCATTAATTACTACCGGATTGGGGCAAAATCCGGGTGCGGAAAATTGCTAAACCAACCTCCCGCCCCTATTCCCGCTTACAGATCTCCGCCTCCCGGGCTTTTTCTTCCCACTCCCGGGTTTTGGTTTCAATCCCCACGGCGGCTTCCCGGAGTTTTGCCTGTACCTTCCGGGCCTTTTCCCCGTTGGAATAGATCTCGGGCCGGGCGAGTTCCGCTTCCAGGCGGGCCTTTTCCGCCTCCAGTTCCGCCAGGTGTTTGAGGATCTCCGCCTCCTCCCGTTCCAGCCTGCGGAGCCGGGTCTGGCGCTGTTTCGCCGCCTCCCGCTGTTCCGCGGCGGCCTTGATCAGGATGACCCGGGGATTTCCCCCAATGGTCTCCCGCTGCTCCGCGGCGGCCGGGGCCTGGGTTTCCCGGACGCCGGATGCCGGGGTTTCCCGGCGGCCGGACGCCTGGTCTCCGGCGGAACCCGCAGGAGAATTCCCCTCCCCCGGCAGCTCCCCCCGGGCCTCCCGCGCCAGGCGGTCCTGGTAATAGGCGTAATTCCCGTAGAAAAGCCGGGGAACCCCGGAACCTCCGGGGGAGATCTCCAGGGTTTTGGTGGAGAGGGCCTCCATAAAGGCCCGGTCATGGGAAACAAAAATAATGGTTCCGGTAAATTTTTTTAAAGTATCCAGGAGTATGTCCTTGGAATAGAGATCCAGGTGATTGGTGGGTTCGTCCAGGATGAGGAGGTTCATGGGTTTCAGGAGCATTTTAAGGAGGGCCAGGCGGCTTTTTTCCCCCCCGGAGAGGACCGAAATACTCTTGTACACGTCGTCCCCCCGGAAAAGGAAACTTCCCAGCATATCCCGCACCTTGGGGATAAGCGCCGTGGGGGCCTCCGCTTCCATAAATTCCAGGACCCTTTGGGACCCGGTCATAGCTTCCGCCGCATCCTGGGAAAAATATCCCGCCGTTATACCCGCGCCGTATTGGAGCCGTCCCTCAAAATTCACGTCCTCACCGGCGAGGATCCGCAGCAGGGTGGTTTTTCCCGCGCCGTTGGGACCCACCGCCGCCAGTTTCTCCCCGGATTCCAGGATCAGGTCCAGGCCCCTCAAAACCCGGAGGCTGCCGTAACTTTTTCCCAAGCCCTCCACCGTCAAGGCGATACGCCCCGCGTGGGGGGGCGGCGGAAAGGCGATGCTGATCTTCTTGAAGGATTCGGGGATCTCGATCCGTTCCATTTTTTCCAGCCGTTTAATAAGCTCCTGGGCAAAGGCCGCTTTGCTGGCCTTGTACCGAAACCGGCGGATAAGGGCTTCGGTTTTGGCGATTTCCTCCTGCTGGGCCTTGTACCGGGCCATAAGGCTTTCCAGTTCGATCCGGCGGATCTCCTCATAGGCGGTATAATTCCCCGCGTACCGGGTGAGGGTTCCCTGGAAAAGCTCGTAGACTTCGGTTACCGTCATATCCAAAAAATAGCGGTCATGGGATACCATAAGGTATCCTCCGGAGAAATCCCGGAGCCACCCCTCAAGCCAGGAACGGGCCTCAATGTCCAGATAATTGGTGGGTTCGTCCAGGAGCAGGATGTCGGATCGTTCCAAAAGCACCTTGGCCAGGGCTATCCTCATCTGCCAGCCCCCGGAAAACTCATCCACCTGCCGGTGGAGGCCGGAAAGGGAGAACCCCAGGCCGGTTAACACCATGGAGATGTGTTGATCCCGCTCGTAATAGCCGGAATTTTCCACCTCTTCCTGGAGGCGCTGGTGTTCTTCCAGCAGGGCGGCGGTTTTCCCGTCGTCCCGGACGGCGTTTTCCAAAGCCCGGCCAAGGTTTTCCATCTCCGCCAGCATGGAAAACGCCGGGGCATAGGCGGTTTCCACCTCCTCCCGAAGGGTTCGGCCCTGGTGGATAATTCCCGATTGGGGAAGGTAGGAAACCCGGCTTGATTTTTGGAGGGCCCGTTCCCCGGAATCGGCGGAGAGTTTTCCGGCGATGATCTTCATCAGGGTAGACTTTCCCGACCCGTTGGCCCCGGTCAAAGCGGCCTTGGACCCCGCGGCCAGATGGATATTGATATCCTTAAGGATATCCCGGTCGCCGAAGGCAAGGGAGGTTTTGGTAACCTGGATAAAACCCATGGCCTTAGTTTTCCGTCTTATAAAAATAGATAATAATCGGAGAAACCGCCCGGCGGCTGACGGTGGATTCCACCAGATTACCCGGCGGTACATATTCCAGGCGGAGCCCCTGGGCCTCCAGGGTATATAAAAAACTGGCGACGGTACCGGGGCCCCCGATTCCGTTAAAACGGAAGGATAAAGCCCCATCGTACCGGGCCGTCAGGGAAAGGTCCAGGAAAAGCCCCATGTCCACGAGCCCGGTTCCCAAGGAGGAGGCGGAAATTACCTCGGGAATGAGAAAACCGTTATCCGACCAGGTAAAGGTCCCCTCGGATCCCAAGGTGAGGTTCCCGTAATTGGTGCTGGTGTAATGGGGGCCCTGAAAATAGAGGAGCTCGAAAAGGGCGTCCCGGCGGCCCAGTTCCTGGGTGATAATATCCGATACCGTCGAGGGCAGGGTCACAAAAAGCAGGGTCTGGAGGGCGCCCTTGTTTTCACTGTACTGCACCGCCAGGGTCGTATCCGTCTGGAGGCTCATCTGCAGAGAAGCCCCGTCAAAACGCCAGGAGCGGTTTCCGGTACGCCGGATGCCGGAATAGGAGAAGGTTTTGTCCACATCGGGGTGGTATATCCGGGCAATTCCCGTTTCATTGCCGGGCAAAAATTGCCACTGCTTCGCAAACTCGCCGGTATTTATTTTTTTCTCCGAAATCATGGTAAGGTAGTATTCGGGGGACCAGATTTTGGACAAAACATACTCCAAATCCGGGTCCGGGATATCCTCCTCCGCTTCCGGGGTTACGGCCAATACCCCCTCGGTATGTTCAAAAAGTTTAAGCCGGTAGGAAAAACAGTACCCGGTGGTGCCGTCTTCGGTAAGCACCCGGAACCAGTCGCCGGGAAGGGGCTCTCCGGTGGTACTTAGGGCGGGGATCCCCTCTTCCCGGGAGAGGATCTTGATTATCTGGCCCAATTTAAGGCGGTATACCCGCCGGGCGTTGTTATCCGGGATGTCCCGGATAGGAAGCCCGTCCTGTAAAATTTCGGCATAGGTTTTGGCATATTCGGAAAAGACCGCCGCGTATTTGCGGGCGGCGGCCTTTGTTTTCTGCAATTCAAGCCGCCAGAGGGGAATTTCAAATTTATTCCCCTGATCCCCGGTTTGGTATTCCTTGGGAATGCCCGCCACCCAAACCTGGTTTAAATTGGACTTAATATAGACCGGAAGGATAGTTCCCGAAGGTATCACGGGATTTTCCGTGGACCACAACAGCACCCCCCAGCCGAGATGCCGGTCGCAGGAGCCAAATAAAAGACCGGACAAACAGACCGCGCAGCATAACAGCGCCCGGAACATAATTTTGTCCCGGGTTACCGTAAATTTCATCATATTGTTCATAAAATTATAATTCCTTTGACCACTGCCGCAGTTTCCGGGCGGTCCAGAGGGAGGCCAAAAGCCGCAGGCGGCCATAGGCGTTAAGCTCATCATCCAGAACAACCTCGGACATCACCGTTTGGGATACGGGATCGCAGAGGCTGTCGGGAAGGTCCATGATCCACCGTGAAAGGCGGGTCCCGTTTAATTCCCCGGCATAGGCCGAAATAGCGGGAGACAGGCCCTGGGCCTGTTTATGCAGGAGGGCCTTTTCGGATTTTTTCCGCGGCCCCCGCTTATGGCCGTGGGTGGAGGTATAAAATTCAAAGGCCGACTCCGCTTCGTCCATACAGAGGGTGGCAATCTGGGACTCGTCTTCCAAAAACCGGATCAACAAGGGGTAGAACTGGTTCTGCACCTTGAGGATACTCGCCATGGCAAGGATCACCTCGTCCCGAAGATAGGGCGGGGGATTGGATTCTTTAAGGATGTCCAGAAGTATCGAAAGGGAATTGGGAGACCCGTAGATTCCAAAGGCCTCCACCCCCATGATTTTAAGCCGGGGGTTTTCCGTTTGAAGGATTATCCGTTCTATTTCCGGACGGAAGACTTCGTCCTTGAGCTTTGCCAGGGCGATGATCGCCTCCCCGGCCAGCATATAATCCTTGGAACCGGCCAGTTCCCTCAGGATAGGAATGGCGGAATAAACCCCATGATCCCCCAGGATCCGGGCGGAAATATACGCGGTGGTATAGGGGTTGTTGACGGTATCGTTGATCAGGGCCTTTTCAGCGTCTTCGCTTAGGGTATCGAGGGTCTCCAGGGCCCGCAAGGATTCGCTGCGGGTAGAAAGCCGGGGGGATTTTGCCCGCACCAGGAGTCCTTTTATGGACAGTTGGGAAGGGGTATCATGGAGAGCCCCCAGGAGGGCTTCTTCCTCATCCCCGTCATTGGTTTTGTTCAGCTTGTCCAACAGGGTAATGGCCCTGAGGTCCCGGAAAGAGAACATCACCTCTATGGCGCCTTTAAAGGGGAGGGACCCCAGGGCCGTAAGGTTTTTTTGCATGAACAGGATCAGGACGGTAAGGCCGATGAGGATGGTATACAGAATTTTAAAGGAGATAAACACGGGAACCCCAAAAAACGAAAAAATATCCAGAAACAGCCCCGCCAGGAAAGACCCCCCCGCCCCGGCAACGCCAAAAACGAAAAAGTATACAATCCCCATATCCAACATATACTTCGCCGGGACCAGGGCAAGAAAATAGGTCTGGGCTATTCCTTCGGCGCCCAGAAACCCAAAATTTATGATAAAATGCAGAAAAGCCAAAAAAAGGATCACCGTAGAAAAGTTTTCCACCGCTCCCCGGGGAAAAAACACGATGGGGAACATCCCCGTCAGTCCAATAATCGTACAAACCAGGTAGATAGGCTTGACCCCGATACGATCCACCAGGAATTTGATGACCAGCCCTACCATCAGGGCCCCAAGCCCCCCAAAAACCGAATACAGGGAGACCATACCGTCCCCCTGCGAAAACACCTCCCGGCTGTACACCACGAGGAAGGCCCGGGCGATGGCGGATACCAGGGCGACCAAGAACAATATGATGATAAAATGCCTGAAAGAGGCCTTGGAAAAGGACTCCCGCAGCATATTGAAAAAATCGACCGGTTCTTCTCCTTCGGGTTTCTCCGGTTCCGGAATGCGCTTGACCAGGAACCCGCTGAAAATTCCTCCCGCAATACCCAAGAGAATGATGATGGAGTAGAGGTAGAGGGGCGGCTCCCGGCCCAGAACTATGGCGATGATAAAACCGGCAAACATCCCCACAGCGCTGTTAATAACCTGGATCTGGGTCATATAGCTGCCCCGATCAGGCCCTATGGCCAGGAGGTTCAGCACCGGATTGTTCCCGATCATGCCTATGCCCCGGCTGGCGTTGAAGGCAAAAACCCCCAGGATGATAAGGCCCATGGCCAAATCATGCCGGTCCGCGGGAACCACAAAGGGCACACAAACCAGGGGGATCATGACGATTGCCCGGATCAACCAGGCGGTACTGTAGATCCGAATGATGGAAAAACGCTTTGCCAGGAGTTTTCCCAGGGGAAGGAAAAAAAAGGCCACATAGATCAGGGCGTTGAGGAGCCCTAACATGGTGGCGGACGCATCAAGCCTCATGGCAAAGAGGGTAATAATGTTACCCGCTAAAAAGGACCACGACAAAGAATTAAAAACATTAAAAATATTGTATAAATCCCGGGCCTTGCCAAGACGATAGGGAGAAAGCATGGTGGTCATATATACTATTAATAGTATTTGCCGCGTTAAATATCAAGAGAGGGACAATCAGCCCCAGGGTAAAGCCCCGGCGCTTAAGCGGGGAAAGGGGGCCGCCGGTACTTACCTTAGGGGAGTGACTTTGGTATAATCACCGGAATATGGAATTAACCCAAGAATTTATCGACACCCTCGCGGTGAACGAAGTGGCCCTGATGAAGCGGATCGCGGAAAAGGTGGCCGTCAACCTCAGCCAGGTTTCGGCGGTTTTGAGCCTCTTGGCGGAGGGGAGTACCGTCCCCTTTATCGCCCGGTACCGGAAGGAAAAGACCGGCAGCCTCGACGAGGTCCAGGTTCGGGATGTGGAACACCTCTTTTCCGGGGGAAAAAATCTGGAAACCCG
>JAITBE010000035.1 GCA_031283755.1 Spirochaetaceae bacterium | reverse complement strand
CCAGATCGTGCCCTACTACCCCCTGGGGAAACGGGCCCTCTACTCGATCATCGACCTGAAGCTGGGGAAGATCAAAAAGCGGGTAACCGAGAACTACCGGGCGGAACTGGCCGCCGCCGGCGCGGTGAAGGACGAGATCATCCGCCGCTGCGACAACGCGGCCAGCGGGGCCCGGCTCATCGATTCGGTGATCAACAACAGCATTTTGCCGGAGATAAGCGCTGAATTTTTGCGGAATATCATGGAGGGTCACACCCTGAGGCGGGCCCTTATCGACGTAAAGGACGAACAGTTCACCTATACGTTTGAGAACAAGGAGGACTAGATGCCTACGCCTGTAGCGACCATCACTAATATGACCGCCACCGGTGACCTGATCGTGGGCCCCGGCGGCGCTACCACCATGGTCAAGGGCCTGCCGGTGTCCTGCATGGGGGACATGGTGGCGGGCGCCATGTGCATAACCGGGTCCGTCATCATGTCCACCGCGATGACCAAACTGGTCAAAGGCCGGCCTGTGGTCAATATGGGCAGCATGGTCGTGGGGGTCGGTCCCCCTCCCCTGTGCCCTCCGGTATCCACGACGGTAATGAGTACCAACATGACCGTAATCGTCTAGGGGGATTGATATGGCGGAAAACAAAAACTCCATGACCATGTACCTTGCGGAGGGGAAGTGCCCGGATATATACCCCTGGGACCTGGTTCTGGAAGAAGGCTTTTCCCGGCTTTATCGGGGGGAGCTGACGGTTCTTTCCGAAAAGAAGCACGGCATGGAGGAGCTTTCCGAACTGCTGGACAAGGGGATTTCCCTTACTGTTACCCAAAAATTGCAGGACGCGAAGACCGAACGGATCCGCTATCTCCACGGGATCGTAACGGGGGTCAGGTGCGCCGGGGTGTTTAGCAACGGGAAGGAAAAGGACTGTTACAGCTATGTTCTGACCGTCGAACCGGAGCTTGCCCGGCTCGCCTTTACCCGCCTGACCGCGCCCTATTACCGGATGAATCCCCCCGGGATCATTGAGGCTATTTTGGACAGGCACGGCCTGAGCGCCCGGATGGAACAGAATTATATTTCCCGTACCAAATACGGCAAGAATCTGCTCTTTGATCAGGCGGAAACATCGGACCTGGATTTTATAGAAAGTATCGCGGAACTTTACGGTATTTCCTTTATTTTTGTGCATCCGAAAAGCCAGGCCGATGCCCTGGGCGCAGCGGTTCTTTACTTTTCCGACGGTGAGAAATTCCCCCTTTCCGATGCGGCCTATTCCGATAAACGGGAAGAGCCGCATACGGTAAACTTTGATTTTTTGAATTTTGAAGAAGGGCAGCATATCTGGAGGATGGACACCTGGACCATGACTAAAACCATCGGGTTTGACGGCTTTAAACTGAACGCCACGTATCCCAACCTTACGTACGGATCGGATCAGTGGAAGTGGGGCAGGACGGAGAAAGGGGAACGGTACGCCGGTTACAACCGCCTTTTTCACAGCTACGACCGGCAGGCAGGAACCGCCGAGGTGGATGCCGATCTTATGCTGATCCTGGAAGCGCGGCGCAGGGCAACGGAACAGTCCAAAAACCGGTGGACCGCGGGGGCGACCAATCTTGCCCTCCGCCCGGGGCTCATCCTGGAACTGCGGCATTTCTACGGCATGAAGGACCGGGACCTTATTACCGCCCTGGTTACGGGGATTACCCTGCATCACAGGTCGCGGTGGCCGTCGTATCTGGCGGCGCGTATGGAAGATTCCGGGGGGGAAATAACCGAAGTACAGGGGACCTGTCTGGATTGGGGCAAAGACGCGGAAAAGCGGTTCTGCCCTGCCCGGCAATAAGCGGCGATAGACAAGAGGAGAAGGATAATGACTGTTGTTGAATATACGGTGAGTGATGAAAATGGAAACGTTTTTGATGCAAATATCAATGATGAAAACGGAAATATTATTATTGCTAAAAATACAGGAAAGATTGTAAAAAAACCCGATGATCCGTTTGTTTTTTATGTGAAGAATCCTGCCCAGGAAAATGCGGCTCTTGAAGTCAAAATTGTTATGCCCCTGGGCGGTGCGGAGTCGGGGTTGTTCCGTTACCCGAGGGTGGGAGAAATGGTGCTGGTAGGGACTGAAAACGCGGATCGTTATCTTATGGGATACATCCCTACCTATACACATACACAGGGAAACCCGCCAACTCAGGATTTTCAAACGGACGGCATGGATCAAGACGACGGCAGGGGGGAAGTGTTCCGTTACCAGCAAACCGGGAAAACGGAGGAAAACGCGGAGGAAGAAGAATATTCGGAAATAGGCTTTTACCATCAAGAGACGGCGTGGAAACCTGGGAAAACAGAGGCTGCCAACTACGCGGACGCTCCCGATGGGTATCCGCTGATTGACCGGATCAACATCCATTCCACGGGGGATATCCACGAAAACGCGGTGAACCACCACCAAATCCGGGCGAAGCGCTTTGAACTGCTGGCAGACTGCGGTGATATTAACCATAAAACCAATACGGTGATTGATGAGGCAACGGGACAGGACACAGAGGATCTGCCCCTGGGGGATCATCCGGGGGACGACTCGGAACTGCATGGGGGGGATGTGCATATCAGGGCCGGGAATCGGGTGGTTATCAAGGCGGAAGAGGAGATTCAGCTTCAGGTCGGACGTACCGTCCTTACCATTAAAGACGGCGGCTTTAACGTTACCTACCGGATGTTGAATTCCAATTTCTCCACAAGCTATGATGCGTCACTGGACTTAAGCAGGGACGGCGTATCCACAAAGGGCAAGAAGGTGGAGATCGGTGCGGTAAACGAGCTGGGTATATCAGATGCTATGGGAGGATCCTTGAGTTCCAACCTGGGCGTAGTGGAAATTAAGGGCAGGGAACTTCAGATAGAGGCTTATGATAGCAGTGAATTTATAATCCTGGAATTAGGATTGGCCTTTAAATTTTTGCAGGCGATGACGGCCCTGGGCCTGCACCAGAATAACCCTGACAGGGACACAGTGGGGGAAGTTTTTTCTTTAACTAATAATTTTCTTGCCGACATTTCAACCATGCTAAAAGAAATTGCGGATCTCCGTGACGATCTTAAACAAAACCAACCCTCAAACCCATAAGGAGACGAATATGCCAAAGTGTACATTTTTTGCCAATGTGACGCCGTCATTAGGCGGCAGACCGATGCCTATGGCTTCGGTATTATACGAAAAAGGAGACAAATATGCCGCCCTCTAACCCCGCCGCCGCCAACATCGGTGCCGGTTCTGGCGCCGGCACCCCCAGCCCCCCCGCCCCCCCCACCAACAGGGCCAGCCACCCCCACACCCCCCCCAACCCCCCCGCCCCCCCCCCCACCAGAGCCACCACCCCCCCACCCCCCCCGGGGCCAGCCGCCTACCCCCAAACCCA
>JAITBE010000016.1 GCA_031283755.1 Spirochaetaceae bacterium | reverse complement strand
ATCGGACCAAATGTGGCCTTTAACCTGCCCATTTCGGTTTTTATTCTCACCGCCTTTATGCAAAATATCTCCCGGGAAATAGAGGAAGCAGCGGAAATCGACGGCTGTGGAAAATTCAGCGCCTTTTTTAAGATTATTTTGCCCCTCTCCAAATCCGGGCTTGCCACGCTGGGCATTTACAATGGGGTGGTCATCTGGAACGAATTCAGTTTTGTTATGGTTCTGACTCAGTCGCAAAAGAGCCGAACCCTGCCCCTGGCGGTTTGGGAATACCAGGGACAATACACTATGAACATCCCCTTAATTATGACCCTCCTTATCCTTTCTTCCCTGCCTATCATACTCCTCTACATCTTCGGGCAGGACAAACTGGTAAAGGGTATGATGGCAGGCGCGGTCAAGGGTTAAGATTCCGGTCCGGCGTTTATAACGATAACAACGTGAAGAACCTTGCCGCCGGCACGGAACGGGCGGGTCCGCAGGAGGCAGCCGCCGACATTCGGGAAATTGCCCGGGAGTCCGAGGGATTGCTTGAGATAACGGCGGTGATGGATAATATTGCCAGCCAGACCAACCTGCTTTCGATGAACGCCGCCATTGAAGCCGCCCGCGGCGGTGATGTTATTGAAGAGAGCCGGAACCTTGAACTGTTGACCCAGGAGATCTCGTTGAACATGAACGGTATGTCTGATCGGACGGATAGAATCAGCGCCGCGGTGCAGCGGGTTGATGATCTCAGCGGGGAGAACAAGCGGCATATTGACGTGCCGGCCGGTGAAATCCACAAGTTCAAAACCGACTGACACCGGGGGAGACATTCCTGGTGCCCCGTGAACCCTCGGAGTTGTTATTCCGGCAGGAAGATGTTATATTAGATTTATAAGATAACCCGGCGGGTTGTCTTACAAGTCCCGTAATTTTACCGCCATAGACCTTAGGGCCGCGGCCGGTAAAATCGCGGCATTTTTAACGGAATTGGTCCGGAAATCGCAATTTCCGGACAATGATATTGAACTTGTTCCAAAACCCGGCTGGTTTGAGACATGCCTTTGGAACCAACAACCCCGCAAGCGGACGGGGTATTATACCGGATGCTTCGCAATGAACCTCCCCGCCCTAAAGGGCCGGGTATTAGACCCCACTGCGAATAAAAACAGGAGTTTATCATGCTGGAAGAACAGGTAAAAAGCGCCCTTAATAATGTTCGACCCTCCCTTCAGGCGGATGGCGGCGATGTGGAATTGGTGTCTGTAGCCGATGACGGCACGGTTTCGGTAAAACTCACCGGCGCCTGCGGGGGATGCCCCATGGCCCAGATGACCCTCAAAATGGGTATTGAAAATTATCTAAAAAAGGAAATTCCCCAGGTTACCGCCGTAGTGGGTGTGTAGGCTATTTCAAATCCTGTGGATTTCCTTCCCGTAAACCGCCGGGACATGGAAAGGCGGGGCTGGGATTGTTGTGATTTCATTTTTGTCTCCGGGGATGCCTATGGGGATCATCCTTCTTTTGCCCTGGCGGTGGTGTCCAGGGTATTGGAAGATGCGGGATTCCGGGTTGGAATTATACCCCAGCCGGATTGGCGGGATTCCGGAGCTTATACGGTTTTAGGCCGGCCCCGGCTTGGTTTTTTGATTGGGGCGGGGAACATGGATTCCATGGTAGCCCACTATACCGCCGCCAAAAAACCTCGTTCCCAGGACGCCTATTCTCCCGGGGGGAAAGCGGGTTTCCGGCCGGATCGGGCGATCCTCAAATATGCCGAAGGGATCCGGCGGTGTTATAAAAATATACCCCTTATCATAGGCGGGATTGAGGCGAGTCTCCGCCGTTTTTCCCATTACGATTATTGGTCCGATACGGTGCGGCGATCCATCCTCCTGGATTCCAAGGCGGATATCCTGGTATATGGCATGGGAGAAAGGGCCATCAGGGAAATCGCCCGGCGGTTGGAAGGAGGCGAGTCCCCGCGGGACATCCGGGATGTTCGGGGAACCTGTGTCCGTTTTCACGGACCGGATACGGAAGCGGCATGGGGCGGCCGACCCTGGGTAAGGCTTCCGGATTACGACGCGGTAAAGGGAGAAGATCCCGAATCGTTACGGGCCTGCGCGGAACATTTCAGGCTTCAGCAGCAAAACGCCGATCCCTTAAGCGCCAGGCCCCTGGCGGAACGGACGGATCGCGACCGTTGGGTGGTTCAGAATCCCCCGGCTTTCCCCCTGAAACAGGATGAATTAGACCGGATCTACGAACTCCCCTACCTCCGCCGGGCCCACCCCATGTATGATTCCGCGGGGGGTATCCCGGCCATGGGGGAGCTGACCTTTTCCCTGACGGCAAGCCGGGGTTGTTTTGGGGGCTGCTCCTTTTGCGCCATCACCTTTCATCAGGGCCGGGCCGTAAGTTCCCGGAGCCGGGAAAGCCTTGTCCGGGAGGCCCGGATTCTGACGGCCCACCGGGACTTTAAGGGCTATATCCATGATGTGGGGGGACCCACGGCCAATTTTTACGGCCCTCCCTGCGAAAAACAGGCCAGGGGCGGTTTTTGTCCCGGCCGGGAATGTCTCTATCCCCGGCCCTGCCCCCATCTCAGGGCGGACCACGGTCCCTACCTGGAGGCCCTCAGGGCCCTGCGGGAAACGGCTTCCCCGGAACGGGCCGGAATAAAAGGACCGGCGAAAAAAAACACCGCCGGAAAGGGAGGGATAAAAAAAATTTTTATCCGCTCCGGGATCCGCTTTGACTACCTGGAACTGGACCAAGCCCGGGGGAAGGAATTTCTTGAAACCCTCTGCCGTTTTCATGTGAGCGGCCAGCTTAAGGTTGCCCCGGAACATATTTCCCCGGGGGTCCTCGCGGCCATGGGCAAGGGAGACAACGGGGCCTACGAACGGTTCAAAGCCGGTTATGCCGAAACCAACCGCCGTTTGGGTCTCAAACAGTATCTCCTCCCCTACTTTATGTCGAGCCACCCCGGCTCAAGCCTTGCCGAAGGGGTGGAATTAGCCCAATACTTAAAAAAAAGCCGGTTTATCCCCGACCAGGTTCAGGATTTTTACCCCACCCCGGGAACTCTTTCCACGGTGATGTACCGTACCGGCCTGGATCCCCGGACCATGGAACCTATTTACACGGCCCGGGGGGAAGGAGAAAAACGGCTCCAACGGGCCCTTTTACAGTACCACCGCCCGGAGTTCCGGGCCTTGGTCCTCAAAGCCCTCCGCCGGGCCGGGCGGGAGGATCTGATCGCCGCCCTTGCCGCGAAAAAGACAGACAAGGAGCGGGGCCGTTCTTAAAACCGGCTGTTCTTAAATCCTGCTTATACGCGCCAGGATGTTTTAAGCTTTTCGAGATTTTTTTATGAAGAACCCAGGAGTAAGCTCCTGGGTATGAACCCGGCCTTCCAATCAAAAGAAGTAAATATCTGGACCCACGGCTGTCCGGGGCGCGGCCAATTTTCCGGACCGCCCCCGCTTCAAAATCATAAAGGAAAACGGCTTTTATCCCTGGGGGCTCATTTAACTGCCCGGTTGGATAGACTCCTAACGAAGTAAGTCCCGGGCTTTTTGGGCCAGGGTTTCCCCGTCCAGGCCGAAACGTTTGGTCAGGTAATCCTGGGTTCCCACTTCGCCGAACTCGTCCATGACGCCCACCCGGGCGAATTTACCCCGGAAACCCGATTCCGCGAGGATCTCCGCCACGGCGCTGCCCAAGCCCCCGTTGATCTGGTGGTTTTCGGCGCTGATCACCGCCTTAACCTTGGAAGCCTGCGTTACTACTGCCTCCCGGTCTATGGGTTTGAGGGTAAGGACATCCAAAATACCGGCGTCGATCCCCTCGGCCGCCAAGAGTTCCCGGGCCCTGATGGATTCATTCACCATGAGGCTGCCCAGGGCAACAAAACAGAGGTCCTTTCCTTCTTTAAATACCCGCGCTTTGCCAAAGGGGAACTTATCCGCCCCGGTATAGAGAACCGGGACGGCCTTGCGGGGAAGCCGCAGGTACACCGAACCATAGGTCTCCGCGGCCTGCCGGACAAAATCGGCGCAATTCCACGGGTCCGAGGGTTCCACAATGGTGAGCCTGGGGATAGACCGCATCAAGGCGAGATCCTCAAAGGGCATATGGGTGCCGCCATTAAAGGCAGCGGTTACCCCGGGGTCCATACCGATGAGTTTGACATTGAGCCGGGCGTAGTTGGCGGAGATAAAAAATTGATCAAAGACCCGGCGGGAGGCGAAACAGCCGAAGGTAGAGGCAAAGGGGATCTTTCCCACCGAGGAAAGCCCCGCGGCCACACCGATCATATTCGCCTCGGCAATACCCACATTAAAAAACTGACCGGGGTAGGCCTTTTTAAAGCTCCCCGTATTGGTACAGCTCATCAGATCCGCTTCCAGGACGACGATATTTTTATTTTTTTCCGCCAGGGCGGTTATGGTTTCCACATAGGCGGCGCGCATTTCTTTTGTTTCCATATTTTTCTCCTTCATTAACAAAATACAAAGTTTTGTTGATCGGCACGGATACCCTTATTCCAGGGGATCATACCCCGCCCCTCCGGGCGGCGGGATTATTCCTTTCCGTCCAAAACAGCAATCGCTTCCCGGGCTTTTTCCAGGTTAAAGGCCATACTGTGGTTTTTTTCTACCCCCTCGGCAAAAAAACAACCTTTACCCTTAATGGTATTCATGACGATCATCGAAGGAGCGTTCTTTTGGGCCAGGGCCTTTTCAATGGCCCCGTCCAGGGCTTCCAGATCATGGCCGTCCACCTCCTGGGTATACCAGCCGAAGGCGGCCCATTTGGCGCTCAGATCCCCCAGATCCAGGATATCCTTGGTATAGCCGTCAAGCTGCTGCTTGTTGTAATCGGTAAAGGCGGTGATGTTTGAAAGACCCTGGGCCGCGGCAAAGAGGGCCCCCTCCCATATCTGGCCTTCATCGGACTCACCGTCCCCGATGACGGCATACACCCGGGAAGGTTTTTCATCCATCCTGAGCCCCAGGGCTATGCCCAGGGCCGCGGAAAACCCCTGTCCCAGGGAGCCGGCGGTCATGTCGATACCCGGGGTCAGGTTCCGGTCACAATGGCTGGGGAGCCTGGTCCCCCCCTGGTTAAGGGTGCTAAGCCATTCCCGGGGAAAAAAGCCCTTGAGGGCCAGGGCGGCATAAACCGCCGGTCCCGCGTGGCCCTTGGAAACCACCAACTGATCCCGGTCTTCCCAACGGGGATTGGCGGGATCCACCTTCATCCGGTGAAAGTACAACAGGGCCAGGAGATCCGCGATAGACATGGCCCCGCCGATATGACCGCTCCCCAGGGTACCGATCTCTTCAATAGTCAGCTTTCGGATTTCTTTGGCCTTGGACTGCAAGTCCGCTAATAATTTTTTTTCCATAGGTAACTATACCTTCCTTTGCTGCCATAGGTATTACGGTCTATGATGCAGGCGCCTTATTGACAGAGTACCGAAACGGTTTCAAAACCCGTCTGAACTTTAAAATCGGCCCCTTATTTGATAATTATAACAGATAATCGGAGAAGTATCAATTGAGACGCTGAAGACCGGGATGGGGAATACCCCGAATACACCAGGGTTTTCCGGCCGGTATGGGGGGAGTCCGCCGGACCGCGGCAAGCAGCGCGGTTTCTAACCAGGCTAGGGGGCCTCAAAAACACGCGGGTTTTGAGACCTCCGTAAAACTTTCAAATGAAAAAACCTCTGAAAACCGCGGTTTTCAGAGGTTCCCCTATGGGTTTTTCAAAATCTAAGGTTCTGAAAAAACGGCTTATTTTTTAATATAAACCGGGGTCGGCGCGTCAATCATCTTGTCGATGTTTCTGTCGCCTTTGGCATACTGAACCGCGTATTTGACGCCAAGATAGCCCATCTGGTCCGCCGACTGGGCAACGGTCGCGAAAAGTTCACCCTTGTCCACGGATTCTTTCGCATCGGGGTTCCCGTCTACGCCGCATACAACCGCCTTCTTTCCGGCCTGGACAATCGCCCGATACGCGCCGAGGGCTTGCTCGTCGTTGGCGGCGAAGACACCGTCCAGATCGGTGGTCTGGAGTACGTTCTGGGTAATGCTATAGGCTCTTTCCCGATCCGAATAGGCGGGCTGCCGTGAAACAACGTTAACCCCCGCGTCCTTGAACGTTTTTTCCGCCCCGTCCGCCCGCTCGGTCATCGCGACATTACCCGGCGCGCCTTCAAGAACAAGCACCTTTGTACCGGCTTTTAGGTTCTTGAGCATTTCCTTCGCGCCAAGAACGCCGATCTGATAGTTGTTGCTGCCAATATAGGTAACGGCACTGGTATACGCAGCCGGCATTGGGGTATCAATAACCACAACGGGAATATTCGCGTCCCGGGCCTTGTTAAGGACCGTTACGGCGCCTTCCGCCTGGCAGGGGGAGAACACAATCGCATCCACTTTCTGGGTGACTACGTCTTCCACCATATTGGTCTGGGCGATGGCATCGTCTTCCGTGGGGGGACCCAGGGGAATAAGCTCAACACCCAACTCCGCGGCGGCCTGCTGCGCTCCCGAAAGAACAGTCTGCCAGTAAGTAGAACTGAGGGTTTTCAGGATAACCGCGACCCGCAGTTTGCCGCCGCCCTGTTGTCCCTGCTGCTGTTTGCCGCTGGCGAAAACACCCGTTACGCATACGAACATCATCAGTATGCATACCAAAACCGAAATCAAACGTACGTTTTTTTTCATTCCATACCTCCATACATGCTATTTTAAACCGGACCAAGGTCTCATACTAAGTCTTGTATCCGTGTTTTTCCTCAAGGACCCCCGAAAACCAAAGTTTTAAGGAGGGTTCTTATCCGTTAAAATCCAAGGGAATCTGGGGATGTCCGGAAAATCGGCCGCTTCCCGGATATCCCCGTCTTTGCTCCCCCGCAATGTCTCCGAAAAGCTCCGGACCAGCCGGCCCCGGAACTTCCCTTAAGCCCTCTTCATTACATTCTGGCGGAGAACATCGATAAACACCGCGATAATGATAACCGCGCCGATAGTGAAAGCCTGCCATGCCGAGGACACACCCAGTAGATTCAGCCCGTTACGCAGCACGGCAATAAGAAGAACCCCGACGATGGTGTTGCCGATTTTACCGATACCGCCAAAAAAACTCGCGCCCCCTATGATAACCGCCGCAATGGCGTCGGTCTCATAATCCTGGCCGGCCAGGGGAAAACTGGCATCCACCCGGCCTACCATGACGATCCCCGCCAGGGCCGCCATAAACCCGCTTGAGGCATAAACGAGGTTTAGAATACCGTTTACATTAATACCGCTCAAGCGGGCGGCCTCTTTATTCCCGCCGACCGCGTAAATATGCCGTCCCGTCTGGGTGCGGCTGAGAAACATATACATGATCACATAGAGCAGAAGCACCAGCAGAATTGAGACCGGCACCGGGCCAAACCGCTGGCTTCCGAGAAACAGAATCGGCGCCTTAAAACCGTAAACCGGCTTTGTCGCGGTTATCACCAGGCACAGGCCCCGGGCCATCTGCTTGGTACCCATTGTCGAGATAAAAGGGTGGGGCAGCCTCATTTTTGTAAGCATAAGGCCGTTGATTAAGCCGAGCAGGGTTCCAATAGCCAGGCAGCTTAAGAGCGCCAGCCAGGGGTTCATATTATATTTGGTAGCGAAAAGCCCCATGAACATGGTGGAAAGAGCGAGAATGGACCCTACGGAAAGATCGATACCCGAAGTAAGGATGGCCAGGAACATACCCACCGAAAGGATAGAATTGATTGCCGCCTGACCCGCGACATTCATCAGGTTATCTACGGTCAAAAAGCGCGGGGAGACTATCGAGAGGATAACGCAAAGCAGTAAAAGGCTTAACACAACCCCAAAGGTATTCAAATATTCTTTAACGCTTTTTTTATTAAAACTAATTGCCGTCGCCGTAACTTCTGCCATGGATGTCTTCCTTCTAAAATTAAAGTTCGATAACTTTGCGCTGTTTTAATGCGTCATTAACCGCGAAACACAGCTCAACAGCCGCAATACCGTCTTCCAGGGTTACCGAGGGTTCCCTTTCGTTTAAAACATCATTCACAAAGGCCTCCATCTCGGTGAGGTAAGCCTTATCAAAGCGGGTGCGGAATTCCGGAATGATATCCGTAAGAGATCCCTCCCCATTTAATACCAGACAGGCGGTCTGGCGGAGATCCCCGATGAAAACCGATCCTCCGGTACAAATAACTTCGGTACGAATATCGTAACCGTACCTGGCGTTTCTGCTTCCCTCCAGATGGGCAAGCCGGCCGTTTTTGAACCGGAATTCTATATCCACATGGTCAATATCGCCGATTTTGCCCAATTCGGGCCACATCAGCACGGCCCCTTCGGCGGATAGCCTGCTTACCTCACTGCCGATAAACCAGCGGGCCAGATCGATATCGTGTACGCACATATCCAGAACCAAGCCGCCGCTGGCCTTGGCGAATTCGATAGGAGGAGCCCCGGGATCCCTGCTTACACAGCGGACATAAACCGGCTCCCCCAGCCTGCCGGAATCGACCTGTTTTTTGCCCATCAGATAGGCGTCGTCAAAACGCCGCATAAAGCCGATCATCAGATAGCCCTTGACCTCCGCCAGGGTCTTCCTAATCCGCGCCCCCTCGTCCATATCCAAGGTTACCGGCTTTTCGCAAAACACCGGCTTGCCCGCCTTTAACGCGTCCATGATGATACTGCCGTGGGTATTGGTCGCCGAGGCGATAACCACCGCGTCTATGTCTTTCCGGGCCAGCAAATCCCGGTGATCGGCGAATACGTCAACCCCGGAAAAACGGCCGCTGAAATTATTCCGCGCTCCTTCAAACGGGTCGGACACGGCGGCAAGCCGGGCGTTCTCTATACGGCCGGCAAGATTTTGGGCGTGCTTGAAGCCCAGTCTTCCCAAACCGATTACCCCGCATCGCAAACAAGCCATACCTAAGCTCCCTCCCGCATTGCCGTTAAACCAGAAGCGGCATACATAATCTTTTCCTGGGTCACGTCGCTGCCTTCCAGTTCGGTGATAATTTTACCCTCGTGCATGACAATAATCCGATCGGACATCCCCATGCACTCATCCATCTCCGAACTTATCATGATAACCGCGGCCCCTTCCTTTACCAGCGCGTTGATAAGGTTATACACTTCAATCTTCGCGCCGACATCTATACCCCTGGTGGGCTCATCAAAAATAAAGATCTTTGCGCTGGAGAGCATCCACTTCGCGATAACAACCTTCTGCTGATTGCCGCCGCTGAGATTACCCGCGGGCATGGTTACGCTCGGAGCGATTATACGCAGCTCCTTTACCATGCGCTCCGCGTCTTTTTTCGCGTTCTTCAAATTCAGCAGAACATGTTTTTTATAGCTTTTCAGGTTCACCAGGGTGGAATTGAATTCGATATTTTGGATCAGCACAAGACCCTGGCCTTTACGATCCTCGGTAAGAAAGGCGATCCCCGCTTTTATCGAGTCCTGGGGGGTTTTAATCTGGACCTGCTTCCCCTCCACAAAAATAGCGCCGCCGTCGATTGGGTCTGCCCCGGTGAGGGCCCGGGCCGCCTCGGTCCGGCCGGCGCCGATAAGGCCGGCAAAGCCAAGCACCTCGCCGGCATGTACCGCGAAGGAAATATTCTCTACCACCCCTCTGCGGGTAAGCCCTTCCACCCGCAGCATTTCCTTTCCAATAGGGGCTTTCACTTTGGGATACTTCTGGGTAATGTCCCGCCCCACCATGTACTTCACCATATCGTCAATACCGAGGTCTTTATTCTTGAAGGTGCCGACACTCTGACCGTCCCGCAAAATCGTCACCCGGTCACTGATTTCCTTCACCTCGTCCAGCCGGTGGGAAATATAAATAACGGCTACCCCTTCCCCCCGGAGGTATTTGACAATCTCCAGAAGCTCATGGGCTTCGTGGGCGCTCAATGCGGAGGTGGGTTCATCCATAATGATAAGCTTCGCCTCAGCCCGTACCGCCCTGGCAATTTCCACCATCTGTTGTTTGCCAACTCCAAGGGTTCCGACGTTCATGGCGGGATCGATGTCCAGGCCAAGGCTCTGCAGTACCCTGTGGGATTCCCTTTTCATGCCTTCCCGGTCAATCCACCCTATGTTTTTCCGCTTAAGCGCTTCCCTGCCCAGATATATGTTCTCGGCCACGGACATGTGGGGCACCAGGTTCAGTTCCTGGTAGATACAGGCGATGCCCAAGGACATGGAATAGTGGGGGGTAATATTCTCCATTTTTTGGCCGTTAAAAAAAACCTCCCCTTCCGATGGCGGATGGGCCCCTGTAATTACCTTAATGATGGTGGACTTTCCCGCGCCGTTTTCCCCGCAGAGACCGTGAACCTCGCCAGGCAGGACATCAAAACTGACCGCTTTGAGGGCCGTAACCCCGGGAAATATCTTGGTGACCTTCCGGATACTTAGTAAAGCATTCTCTTCCACTGCAACTTCCTTACCATAAAACTGTTTGGAAACCTCAGGTTCCGAACAAATTCCTCTAAAAACACCGCAGCCGCACCGCCGGTGAACCAACGGTTCCTTCGTAAAGGCAGGCGCCTGTCAAACCGCCCGGGTTGATTCCCTGATAATAAGCCGGTAGGGCAGTATCTGATCCTCCGGAACAACACTGTTCCCCGTTATACTCCGGTGCAGAGCCAAAGCGGTTTGTTCTCCAATTTCCTTAATCGGTTGCCGTACCGTGGTCAGCCGGGGGATCACATAACTGGAAATATCCACATCGTCGAAACCCACCACGGAAACATCCTCCGGTACCCGCATCCCCGCATCCTGAAGCCCCCGTATGGCCCCAATGGCCAACTCGTCGGTAGCGGCAAAAAGAGCGGTAAAATTCCGGCCCCCTCCCCTCCTGAGCAAAAGCTCCCTCATACCATACATGCCGAATTCGGCGGTATAATTTCGTACAAAAACCACCCGGTTGTCATCCAAATCCATGTCCGCCTCGGTCAGGGCCTGAAAAAAACCATCCGCCCGCTGGCGGCCAAAGGTAAAGCCGTCCCCGGAGATCATGACAATATCACGGTGTCCCAATGAAACAAGATGATTAACCGCATCGGCGGCGGCCTGCTCTTCATTAACATGTATGGCGGGGATACCGGGAAATCTGAAGGTGGCGGTGACTGCCGGTATACCGATTTTGTTAAGATATTCATAAAAAGCGGAATTCTTCATCTCATGAAGCAAAATAATACCGTCAAGATTTTCAGCCTTAAGTTTATTCAGGCAATTCTCCTCGCTGATATCCTCAAATTTCGAAAAAAAGAACATGGTATAATAACCGAAGGACTCAAGGCTCCGCTCAATGATCGAAAAAAGTTCCCGCTGAAAAATATTGAAGGTATCCGGAATCACCAGGCCCACCGAAGAGGTTTTTTTGAGCACCATCGCCCGGGCCGCCTTGTTGGGAACATAGCCTGTTTCTTCTATTAATTGAAGGATCCGCTGCCGTTTGTCGGAACTGACGTGCTTTTTTCCGTTTGCGACCCTGGAAACGGTGGAAGCCGACATTCCTGCCTGCCGGGCTATATCTTTGATACTTACCATGTCCTTCTTCCTGCCATATCCTTGATGCCCGGTTAAAACCTGCCGGTTTTGGGACTCCTGTTTTGCAAACGATTTCCTTTCTAGTATACTCCACTTTGAAGTTTTGTCAAGAAAAAAATGAAAAAAATTTTTAATTTGTAATTCATTATATAGTATAGAAATAAAAAAATGGAAATTTTTCTTGGCTCTTAAAAAGCCCTTTACAAATTTTTGAGGCGCTGTTATGATATAGTCAAGATTAAAAACGTTTTCAATATTAAAGATCCGGTTTTTACCCGCAAGGAGGGCCGGTGTATTTGACAAGAGGAGGAATCGGTATGGACCTATTACGGATCGGTGTTATTGGTGCGGGACGGATCGGAAAAATTCATGGGGAAAATATCGCCCGGTTTATCCCCCAGGCCCGCCTGGAAGGGCTTGCGGACATTAAACTCACCG
>JAITBE010000299.1 GCA_031283755.1 Spirochaetaceae bacterium | reverse complement strand
TAGAGGATGGTATTCCGGCAGGAGTTGGACAGCCGCTGTTCCAGGAGGAAGTCCTCAACCAGAGTAGGGGTAATTTCTGTAAATCGGAGGTTTCCAAACCTGGGAAGGATATATCCGGTCAGGTGGCGGCGGTGCTGGGCTATTGTTTTGGGATTGAGGACATCCCCCTTTTCTATCCATCTCTTAATATGGGCGGCGTCATTGGTAAACATATCCCTGGCAAACTCGCCTACGGTTATCTCCTCAGCCTTGGCGCATCGGGCGCCGCCTTCGCTCTGTTTCCTTTTGAGATACGCAATCAGGGCCACGGCGCCGGCTTCTGCGGCGGATTTTGTTCTGGGATTGCGGTATTGGGAGAGTTCTTCCGGAAGGTCCAGGAAGCTCCGGCGCTGCCATTCGGCACAGACACGGCGCGGAAGCCCGCAAGTCGAGTTGAGGGTAAACTGAAAGGAATTTCCACGCTTGTGGATTATGATAGGTTCGGCAATTCTAGCCATAGCGCATCTCCTTGAGGAATTCCTGCACAGGCGCTACGAATCTAGAAACACCAAAAAGAGGGCTTTTCGCTAATTCCTTACATAGTAAGGAATTAGCTACTCTGCCTTAACTCCCCCGCCCGGGTTCGCCCTCCGGCCCTCGGCATCCGTGCCTCGGGCCTGCGGGCCGCCTACGGGCGCTGACGGCGGCATCCGTGCCTCGGGCCTGCGGGCGCTGACGGCGGCATCCGTGCCTCGGGCCTGCGGGCGCTGACGGCGGCATCCGTGCCGCCTTTTCCTCGCTCCGCTCGGCGCGCCCTCCGGTTCGAACCCGCGCGGGGGAACAAAAAAAACCGCCCGTTTGGGCGGCTTTTTTTACTCCCCCGCCCGGGTTCGAACCAGGGACCCAGTGGTTAACAGCCACTTGCTCTGCCAGCTGAGCTACAGGGGAATAATCATAAATCTAATTTACTATAGCCATTCTTAATCACCTTGTCAATACTTATTTCTCTCATTTCAGCAATTTAACCTTACAAATTGACGCCCGGCGCCGCGCCCAATAGGATAGACTGGTTCGACAACCCGATTGGCTGCCGAACAACTCTGGCATAGAAAATTTTAAGTATCATGGGGTATACTATGGTCATTATAAATGTTACCGTATTTTAATCCCTAAAGCTCGTATGCGGGATCGTATAGGGTCCCCATTCCAATTATTAAGGAGGGAAAAAGTGGCATGGTTTTATATATTCTTAAACGGTTTTTTTTGTCCCTGATTACCATCCTTTTTGTTATCTGCCTAACCTATATCCTGATGAATACCGTCCCCGGGGGGCCTTTCCTGGGAGAAAAGGCGATTTCTCCCAGGGTTTTGGCCGAGTTGGAGGCCAAATACGGCCTGGATAAACCCCTGCCGGTACAAATACGGAACTATATCCTCTCTCTCCTCAAGGGAGATCTGGGGGTTTCCCTTAAAATGCAGAAAAACCGGCCGGTATTGACCATCATCGGCGAAATGTTTCCGGTTTCCGCCCGGATTGGGATTATCACCTTAATCTGGGCGGTAGCGGTGGGGGTGGCCCTGGGATGCCTGGCGGCCTATACCCGGGGCCGCTGGGAGGACAGTTTCCTGCAAATTGTTACCACCGCGGGGATCGCCTTCCCCAGCTTTGTGTCCGCTACGGTGCTCCTGGTCTGTTTTGCCGGCGGAGTGTTCAAGATCTTTCCTACCACAGGCTTAAGCCGGGGCCCTATCAGCTATGTACTCCCCTGCTTTACCCTGGGGCTTACCCCCATGTGTTCCATTGCCCGGTACACCCGTTCCTCTATGCTGGAGGTTCTGGGGAAGGAATACATCAAAACCGTCCGGGCCTACGGGCTTCCGGTCCCGGTGCTGATCTTTAAGCACGCCCTCCGGAATGCGCTGATCCCAGTGGTTACCTACCTGGGGCCTATTACCGCCGTCATACTCACCGGCGGTTTTGTGGTGGAAACCGTGTTCAATATCCCCGGCCTGGGGCGGTATTTTATCCAAAGCATCAGTAACCGGGACTATCCCCTGATCATGGGGACCACCATCTTTTTCGCGGCCCTGGTGATCATCATGAGTTTTGCCGTGGATGTGCTGTACAAGTTCATCGATCCCCGGATACAGCTTTCCAATGAGGAGGTATGATGATGGGATCGGCAGCCTCCCTTCCCTCCGACGCTTTTGAGAAAGCTTCAACAGAGGAAAAACTCTCCTTTATTCCCCAGCATAAAAGTATCTCCTATTGGAAAGATTCTTGGCGGCGGCTTAAAAAGAACCACGTCGCCATGGTTTCCTTGGGGGTGATCATCTTCCTTATCCTTTTTGCCTACGGAGGGCCCTTTTTTGTCCCCTATCATTACGATGAACAGATCCGGGGCAGTTCCAACCTGGTGCCCCTGCAATACGCCGAGACAGAGCTGACCCGGATCGCCGGGGGCGAAGCGGTTTTTCCCCATATCTTTGGGACCGATAACCATGGCCGGGATACCCTGGTCCGGATAATGTACGGTACCCGGGTTTCCATGCTTATCGGCATCCTGGCCGCGGTGCTGACCCTGTTTATCGGAGTGTTTTACGGTTCCATATCAGGCTACCTGGGGGGGCGGGTGGACCTCGTCATGATGCGGATCGTGGATATCATCTATTCGGTCCCGGATGTCCTCGTGGTACTCCTTTTGGCGGTAACCCTCAAACCCCTGCTGGCGGCCTTTGCGGACGCCAACCAGACCAGGTTCATGGGAAGGCTCGTCATTGTGCTGGGGCCCAGCATCATCGCCATCTTCATGGCTTTCGCCCTGCTCTACTGGACCACCCTGGCCCGAATAATCCGGGGGCAGATCCTCCAACTCAAGCAGCAGGAATACGTCATCGCCGCCCGGGCCCTGGGGGCGTCCAACCGGCGGATCATTTTGAAGCATCTGCTTCCCAACTGTGTGGGCCCCCTGGTGGCTGCCACCTGTCTGCAAATCCCCATCGCTATTTTCCTGGAATCTTTCCTTTCGTTCTTGGGGGTGGGCGTCAACGCCCCCATGACCAGCCTGGGCTCCCTGGCATCGGACGCCCTGGGAGGCATGTATACCTATACCTACCGGCTGATCATCCCGGCGGCCATTTTAAGCATCATGATCCTGTCCTTTAATCTTTTTGGCGACGGCCTGCGGGATGCCCTGGATCCGCGGCTTAAAAAATAGGAGGGACCGGTGGCAACGGAAAAATTACTGGAAGTACGGGATCTCCGGGTCTCCTTTTTTACCCCCGTGGGGGAAGTGAAGGCCGTGGGGGGTATTTCCTATGATCTTAATTATGGGGAAGTGATGGGGATTGTCGGAGAATCCGGGTCCGGGAAAAGCGTAGAGGCCTATTCCATTATGGGAATTTTAGAATCCCCCGGCCGGGTGGTAGGAGGGTCGGTATCCTTTGAGGGGCAGGACCTTTTTTCCTTTGCCCCCAGGGATATGGAGAAGCTCCGGGGCAGCCGGATGAGCATGATCTTCCAAAACCCCATGGAGAGCCTTAACCCGGTATACACCATCGGGAACCAGCTTATGGAGGTGTTCCGGCAGCATAATCCGGCGGCCTCCGCGGTACAGGCCCGGAACCGGGCCCTGGAAATGCTGCACCTGGTGGGGATTACCAACCCTGAGCGGCGGATGCGGCAGTACCCCCACGAACTTTCAGGCGGGATGCGGCAGCGGGTGATGATCGCCATGGGACTTATCTGCGAGCCCCATTTGCTTATCGCCGACGAACCCACCACCGCCCTGGACGTAACCATTCAGGCCCAAATTCTGGAGCTGATGAAGGCCATCCAGGAAAAAACCGGAATGGCGGTTATCTTTATCACCCATAACCTGGCGGTGATCGCCGATATTTGCGATACCGTTTCGGTGATGTACGGGGGACACATCGTGGAACAGGGAGCGGTGGAGGATATTTTTTACCGCCCCGCCCACCCCTACACCCAGGGACTGCTCCGCTCCATGCCCCGGATAGATGCGGAACGAAACGAACGGCTTGTTCCCATTGAGGGAACTCCCATCAATATGCTGAACCCCAATCCAGGCTGTCCTTTCGCCCCCCGCTGCGGCCGGTGTATGCGGATCTGCCTTGCCCGGTTTCCCCCGCAAAGCCTTACCGGAGACAATCACCGGATTTACTGCTGGCTGCCGGCCGCGGCGCGGGAAGGAGCCGGCCGTGAATAATACCCCCTTGGTGCATTTGGAAAACCTCAAAAAATACTTTCGGGTCAAGGAAAATTGGGGAAAGGTAAAGTATATCCACGCCGTTGAGTCCGTGCCTTTGGACATCGCGGAAGGAGAAACCCTGGGCCTCGTGGGGGAATCGGGCTGCGGAAAAACCACCCTGGGCCGGACCGTCCTGCGGCTTTACGAACCCACCGCGGGCAGGATTTTTTTTAAGGGAGAGGACATTACCCAGGTGAATATGCTCCCCTTCAGGCGTAAGATGCAGATCATCTTCCAGGACCCCTCATCCTCTTTGAACCCCCGGATGACCGTGGGGGAGATTGTAGGGGAACCCCTGGATATTCATAAGCTGGCCGCTTCCCGGGGGGAACGGAAGGAACGGATCGAGGGCCTCCTGGAACGGGTAGGGCTGAACAGCGAGCAGGCCAACCGTTATCCCCACGAATTTTCCGGGGGACAGCAGCAGCGGATCGGCATTGCCCGGGCACTGGCGGTGGAACCGGAATTTATCGTGTGCGACGAGCCGGTTTCCGCCCTGGATGTATCGATCCAGTCCCAAATTGTGAATATGCTGGAGGATATGCAGGCGGAATTGGGGCTGACCTACCTGTTTATTGCCCATGATATATCGGTGGTGCGCCATATTTCCCGGCGGATCGCGGTGATGTATCTGGGATACCTGGTGGAACTGGCGGAGAGTTATGAGCTTTACAAAAAATCCCTCCACCCCTATACCAAGTCCCTTTTGCAGGCGGTCCCTATTCCGGACCCAAACCTTACCCGGTCCCGGAAACGGAATATCCTGGAGGGGGAAATTCCCAGCCCCATGGACAGCCCTCCGGGCTGCCGGTTTAACACCCTCTGCCCGGCGGCGAAAAAACAGTGTACCGAAGCGGTACCGGAATTGCGGGAGGCGGCGCCGAACCATTGGGTGGCCTGTTTTTTATATGGCGGATGAATCTCCGGGGCGCCCTTGGTTGTCTCACCGTCTTGTAATTTCGCGCCGGCAGCTTTGTTCGCGGCCGTGAAATTGCGGTATTTTTAGCGAGATTTGTCCGGAAACTGAGGTTTCGGAACAATTTTATTCGGAAGGGGTTTAACCCCGTCCTCCGGGCGGTTCAATTCTGGCATCAATAACGGTGGGGTAGAAAACCCCAGTACAAAATGAGAAAAGTCCGTAGGACTTTCTCTTCCCGAACGACGATACCCCGCTCTGCGGCGGGGAGAGTTATTCACTATTCACTTTTAGGAGGTTCTTTATGAAAAAGACGGCATTCATGGGCCTGGTTCTTCTGGCCGTATTGGCTCTTATGAGCTGCGGCGGTAAAAGCGGCGAAACCACCCAACAGTCTGCGGCAACGCAGATCACCGCGGTATTCGGCTCGGAACCGAACACCATCGATCCCGCCCTTAACTCGGCGGTGGACGGGGCTATTTATTTAAGCCACGCCTTTGAGGGGCTCTACAAGTACGTGGACAACGGCCGGGGCCGCGCCGAGGCCGCTCCCGGCCAGGCGGCGGAAGCTCCCCAAAAAACCGTAAACCCCGACGGGACCGTGGTGTACGTGTACACCCTGCGGGATAACCTTAAATGGTCCGACGGCAAGGCCTTAACCGCCGCGGACTTTGTCTACACCTGGCAGCGTTTGGTGGACCCCTCCACCGCCGCGGATTACAACTACATGATCGACATGGTTCAAAACGCCAATGAGATCATGGCCGGGGAAAAGGACAAAAGTGAGTTGGGCATCCGGGCCGTCAACGACAAGACCCTGGAAATTACCCTGACCTACGACTGCCCGTTCTTTGATGAGATCGCCTGTTTCCCCGCCGCCTTCCCGGTCCGGCAGGATGTTATTGAAAGCGCCGGGGATCAGTGGACCTTCAGTCCCTCCACCTATATCAGCAACGGCCCCTATCGCATGAAGGAGTGGGTCCATAACAGCTACCTGCTCTTCGAGAAGAACCCCAACTATTACGCCCCGGTGGCGGAGGGCCCGGACAATATCCGCTTTGCCCTGATGGATGACGATAATGCCGCCCTGGCGGGCTTTAAGAGCGGGGAACTCGACTTTATCGAAAACGTTCCGGTGGATGAAATCCCCGCGCTTCTGGCCTCGGGGGAACTCAAGATCGCCGACTACCTGGGTACCTATTTTGTCAGCATCAATACTCAGCGGCCCCCCTTCACCGATCCCCGGGTGCGGAAGGCCTTTACCCTGGCCATAGACCGGAGCTACATCATCAACCAGATAACCCGAACCGGGCAGAAACCGGCTTCGGGCTTTGTACCCGCCGGCGTGGCCGATGCCGCGCCGGGGAGCGATTTCCGCAAAACCGGCGGGGATTATTACAGCATCGATCCGGTGGATTACGAGAAAAATGTGGCCGAGGCGAAGCGGCTTCTGGCCGAAGCGGGTTATCCCAACGGGGCGGACTTTCCGGTGGTGGAATACATCTACAGCACCAACGACGCCCACCGGGCCATCGCCGAAGCCCTCCAGGATATGTGGCATACCGCGCTGGGGGTAACGGTAACTTTGAGCAACCAGGATTGGGCGGTGTTCCTGGACACCCGTAAAAACGGCGGCTACAGCCTTGCCCGGGACGGCTGGATCGGGGATTACAACGATCCCATCAACTTCCTGGATATGTTCGTCACCGGCGGGGGCAACAACAACTCCCAGTATAAAAAACCCGAATATGACCGGCTTATCGCCGCAGCCAAGGGGACGGCGGTTCAGGAAGACCGGATGCGCTACCTCCACCAGGCGGAGGATCTCCTGGTGGGCGCCGATTACGCGGTGGGCCCCATCTATTTCTACACCCAAACGTATATGATGAACCCCGCCTTAAGCGGTATGTACTATACCCCCCTGGGCTACTTCTTCTTTACCAACCTGAAGGGCGCGAAATAGCTCGTCAGCCCCGTTTGCCCCGGGGCGGGGAAGCGGAAGGCGTTCCGGCGCTTTCCGCTTTGGCGCCGTTAGAGGTCCAGTTTCATCTGCCCCGGTGTTATCCACCCCGCCTTACGCATCAGTTCCGAAACCCCCAGGGCGATAAGGGCGGGAAAAATGAAACAGATCAGCAGGATGAGCAGCAACAGGATGAGGGGGCCCGTGGTTTCCCGCATGGTGATCCAGGTGGTGATGGGCCCCACCAGGCCGCTGGTCCCCATGCCGCTGCCCAGGGGGCTGTTCTGCATTTTAAAGACCACCGTTGCCAGGGGGCCGGTGATCACCGATGCCGCCACCGCCGGTAAAATAATCCGGGGGTGGCGCAGGATGTTCGGCACCTGGAGCATGGAGGTTCCCAGGCCCTGGGACAAAAAGCCGGCGATGCCGTTCTCCCGGTAGCTGGCCACCGCAAAGCCGATCATGTGGGCGCAGCAGCCCGCGGTGGCCGCCCCTCCCGCAAGGCCCGAGAGCCCCAGCATGATCGCCAGGGCCGCGCTTGATATCGGCGCGGTGAGGATGATGCCCATGATCGCCGATACGGCGATACCCATGGGGAAAGGCCGCAGCATGGTCATGCGGTTGATGAGATCCCCAATGCCGGTCATAAAAGATGCCAGGGGGGGGCCGACCAGCGTACCGGCCAGGGCCCCGATCAGGATGGTTACCGCCGGTACCACCAGGATATCCAGCTTTGTTTTCCCCGCCAGAAAGGAGCCCGCCTCAACCCCCAGCACCGCCGCGACGTAGGCCCCCAGGGGCCCCGCGGAAATACCCCCCACCGAGGCGGAATAGCCGATTGCCCCGGCGGCGGCGGCGGCGTACAGGGCCAGGGGCGGGGCCTTGAGGGAAAACCCGATGGCCACGGCGATAGCCGCTCCCACCAGGGGGGACTTGGCCCCGGTGATGTCGATGATCGCCGCGGCAAAGGAAAGGCGGGTCAATCCTAACAGGTTAAAAACCTGGGTAAGGATCGTCCCGATAATCAGGGAACTAAAAAGCCCCAGGGCCATGGCGCCCAGGGCATCCACAATGTACCGTTTAACAAAAATTCTACCCCACTGAGAAAGCCCGGTTTCTTTCATTCAAATCTCCGTGAATTTAATTTTTTAAAAAGAGAGACAGTTCCAAAATCCGGTAGTCCGCAGGACTATGATTTTGGAACCGCAACCTTGAAATCCGCGGTTTTGCAAGGCTTTTAGCCTGAAAAACCGCAAGCGCCGGTTACAAAACAACCAATTTTGGAACCAGCTCAAGAATGAACTAATTATGAAATATGTTCAAGAGTAGTTAAAAAAATATCGATAAAACAGCCCGAATTACCCGAACCATGGACTTTCATTTGAAATTAACCATTGTTCGTGTCATTGGTGTGGTTCGTAGTTTAATTGCTTTAGTTATACCGGGTTATTCAGGGTAATAAGGGTGTTAATGCCATAATTGGCCTAACAATACCGGCAAATAACCCTGAATTATACCGATTGTCATAAACTTTCATTTGAAAGCCGCCTTTGTTCGTGGGGCTTGTGGTTAAATTCTTTGGGGTATATACAATCATTTAGGCATTACAGGTATTAGACACTGTGAGCAAAGGGGTGTTTTAAGAAAGCGGCCGGGATAAATCCGGGGGTAAAGGCTGACCCGTCCCTAGGATGCGGTTTTTTTCACTTTTTTCTTTTTTTTCATCTTTCTTTGAAGCACACGGCATGGCAAGCCCTTATTAGTGGCATGAGACAATTACGTGTATTGGGACAGCATGTCTGGTACGAAGTCCGCTCCCGGATCAACAACCGGGAACCCCTTTTCCGCCGTGGTTCGGCCCTGGCGATCTTCGCCCGGGTGTTCCGGGAGACGGGACTCCGGTTTAGG
>JAITBE010000288.1 GCA_031283755.1 Spirochaetaceae bacterium | reverse complement strand
GGAGCATCGTCCAAACGGGTACATCCTCCCCGGAGGAGACGCAAAGCCCGGCGGGTTCTCCACCGGGCCGGGATTTAGGGCTTACAAGGTATCGTCGCCGCCATCATCAAGGGGTTCTTCTTCAATAGGCTCGTCTTTGGGAAGGGGGGTATCCTTGTTCCTGTTGAAGAAACCGATTTTATAGCCGATTCCCAGGCCGACGGAAAAGCGGTTCCAGTCTATGGTAGCTGGATTCGGTTTATTCGTATCGTTGTTCTTGGTGGTCACTTTTCCCAGGTAGTGGACGTAATTGACGTCCACAAAGATCGCGCCCATGGATCCGCCCTTGACGCCCAACTGAACCCCTCCGCCAATGCCTATCCGGGGGAATTCCACGGTATCCGTGGCGGTAGTAGTTGGAAAGGTGGCCATCCCATAGGGTTCGATCATAAAATGCTTTGAGGGCTTGAGGGGGAACTTGAGCTGGAAATCTATGGCCGGAATAAAGGTGGTGGAAAGGGGGTCGCCAAAGTTGACTTTGAAGTCCCCTTCGGCGCTCATCCAGTTCAGGAACTGAAATTCAACGCCCAGGGTGATCCCCGGGAAGGGAAGCACCTTGTGGTCAAGAACCGAATAGGGGGTTGGTTGCCCGGCAACGGGAGTCCCGGTAATCGCCGTAGGTTCCGGGGAGGCGTAGAAGGTTATGGGGTAATCAAAAGATGCCCGGATATAGAGCCACTTGTTCCGCCAGTGATCGGTGTCCGGCACGACGGTAAGCTTGGTCAGGGGCACGTTGGCCATGGCCTGGTAAATAAGGTGGAGGTTCCATTCATACATTTCCTCCAGGGTATTGAAGGCCCAGGAGAATTGGAGTACCTCCCGGCCGTCATTGCTGTCCTGGAGAGAAACGGCAAGGACGTTGATGATCTCCCCCGTTTCCTCGACGGTGGCGCCGGTTTCGTCTTCGTAAGTCTCCGCCTCCTGGGTGATGGTAAGGGCCAGGGTATAGTCGGAATCCATCACGTCACCCACCACGGCGTAGTTGGCCCCCATGAGTTCCATCTTGAAATTTTCCGCAAAAAACACCTGTTGTTCTGGAAGTCCGCCGGTAACCGGGGGAATATACACCGTCACATCGTTCCGCGATTGAGCGAAAAGCGCCAGAGCGGGAAGCGAAAAGATCATAACCAATAGATATTTTTTCATTTAGAACAACAGCCCCTTAAAATATGGTAAACCACCAGGAAACAATACCGGCGGTTTCCGGCGGCCCGCCTGCCCGCGGGTTTACCCGAAAAGATCCCGGCCGGCCGCTTATGTTCAGGCCCTATGCCGTCCTGCCCCTCACCAGATCGGCCCGAGGCATATTGGCCCGATCCTCTTTCCGCTTGCGGCGGTTCAGGAAAGTGCTAAAGTGATAGGCGCACAGCAGGAAGGCGAAGGCAAAACTTACCAGGGAAAATATTATCAATACCCTGGGATTAAGATAAGCCTGGGGTATATACCGAAGAATCCCCAGGGCAAGAAACAGGACATTGATAGAACTGATGCAGTACATCATGGCAAGAATAAACAGGACTTGGGATACGTGTGTCTTCTGCCGCCAAAACTCCAAAAACTTTCCCATAGGAACTCCTTTAAGCATCTTTCATTAAGCGGCGGCCAAAAGACCGCCATGGTTCAAAAACCGGTACTCCGGTTCATGTCTGTCTACAAAATCGGTTGCTTTGCGGACAAACCTTATATTTCCGCAGCCTTTCGCTTGCAAAAATGCGGGTTTCAAGGCAGCCGCGGACCCGCGGTACAAGTCCATGACAGGCCGCCATTATGGACGCTGGTTAAACGACAGCACCGTGGCCGGCCCCGGCTTATTTCCCACCCCCTTAATCGTCATAATGCCGGATACGTTCCGGCAACCGGTGCAGCTTATGGGGACAAGCTGCGGCGATGCTGTTGCCGCCGGATCTGCTTCAGTAGAACAAAATTTATCACGGTATTGCTCATTTTTCAAGAAGAGTTAGGCGATTTTGTTCAAATATTCCGATTTTTTCATTTTTACTCCAAAGGCGGCGGTTCCGGCTCTTCCATCCGGCCGGGTTCCGGCAATTTCGGGGAAAGCCGACGGAAAAGCCTCCCGCCCATCGGGGCATTCGGGGCAAAGGTCTTGTCATGGCGGGATAAATTCTCTAGGATATCAGTATAAAACTATCGAATTGGGGGTTTATTATGAAAATCGCGATTAACGGGTTCGGCCGGATTGGCCGCCTGGTGTTTCAGTCCATTGTCGGGCAAAACCTGCTCGGCAAAGACAAGATCGACGTGGTGGCGGTGACCGACATTTCCACCGACGCCAAGTATTTTGCCTATCAGCTCAAGTACGATTCCACCCAGGGCAAGCTCAAGGCGGACATTTCCACCAAGAAAAGCGCCGGCGCCGCGGAAGATGATATCCTGGTGGTTAACGGCCACGAGGTACGGTGCGTCATGGCCGAAAGGGAGCTGAAGAATCTCCCCTGGGGCAAGCTGGGGGTCGAGTACGTGATCGAGTCCACCGGCCTCTTTACCGACGACAAGGCCTTCGGCCACCTGGAAGCGGGCGCCAAGAAGGTGATTATCTCCGCCCCCGCCAAGGGCAAGGAGAAGAAGATCCCCACCTTCGTGATCGGGGTGAACAGCGAAAAATACGATCCCGCCAACGACCATGTGGTTTCCAATGCCAGTTGTACCACTAATTGTCTGGCCCCGGTGGTGTATGTTATTCAGAAAGAAGGGATCGGTATTGAAAAGGGCCTGATGACCACGATCCATTCCTATACGGCTACCCAGAAAACCGTGGACGGGGTCTCCAAAAAGGACTGGCGGGGCGGCCGGGCCGCGGCGATAAATATCATTCCCTCCACCACCGGTGCCGCCAAAGCAGTCGGTGAAGTCCTTCCCGAAACCAAGGGCAAACTTACCGGGATGTCCTTCCGGGTTCCCAGCCCCACGGTTTCCGTGGTAGACTTGACCTTTACCGCCGGCAGGGATACTTCCATTGAAGAGTTGGACAGCCTTTTCAAAAAAGCCTCCGAATCCTATCTTAAAAATATTCTGGGGTACTGTAATGAAGAGGTGGTTTCCACTGATTTCCTTCATGATCCTCGTTCCTCCATTTATGACAGCCTTGCCACCTTGCAGAACAACCTTCCCGGGGAAAAACGGTTTTTCAAGATCGTTTCCTGGTATGATAATGAATGGGGTTATTCCAACCGGGTGGTAGATCTTCTCAAATATATGGCAAGTAAAAAGTAAAGGTCTTTTGAATTAAACGAGAAACCGCAAGGATGCAAAGTTGAAGCCGGTTAACGGCGTCAAAACGTGAGTACGCAAGGGGGATGATGGGTAATTCTTGCGGGCCGGGAAAAAACTTTGCTGTTTTTGCGGTTTTTCTTTAATGTGGGAGCTGTTTCAAAATCCGGTTGATTTTGGAACGGCAGCAAGGGCTATAGAAGGAGTATCAATATGATAAAGACGGTAAAAGATGTGGAGCTTGCGGGTAAACGGGTCATCATGCGGGTGGATTTTAATGTGCCCATGAAGGATGGGGTGGTACAGGATGATACCCGGATTACCGCGGCAATTCCGACCATAAATTATATCCTGGATCAGGGAGTCAAGACCCTGACCCTGATGAGCCATCTGGGGGATCCCGCCAAGGATACAAAAAAAGCCAAGGAGAAGGCTGAAAAAGACGGAAAGAGTTTTGACGAGGCCGCCTATATCAAAGGCAAACACCGGATCGCTCCGGTGGCAGCCTATCTTGAAAAAAAACTGGGAAAGCCCGTGATTTTTGCCGGGGAAGACTCGGATTATGGTAAAAAGGCTTTTATTGATTCCCAGAAGGCCGGATCAATCATTATGCTGGAAAACACCCGGTTCCATATGGAAGAAACCGCCAAAGAGGCGGAAGACCGGGATAAACTGGCCCGGGAGCTTGCCTCCTACGGTGATGTCTTTGTAAACGATGCCTTCGGTACCGCCCACCGGGATCACGCCTCTACCGCGTCCATTGCGAAATTTGTTCCGGTTTCGGTGGCGGGATTCCTCATGGAAAAAGAAGTAAATTATTTGGAACCCATCGTTACGAATCCGCAAAAGCCCCTGGCGGCCATTATCGGAGGCGCTAAGGTTTCTTCCAAAATCGCGGTTTTGGAGAGTCTGCTTAAAAACGCCTCCGCCCTAATTATAGGCGGGGGTATGGCTTATACCTTCCTTAAAGCCCAGGGGCATAAGATAGGAAAGTCCCTGGTAGAGGACGATCAGATAGATACGGCAAAAAAGATCCTGGAAACCGCCCGGAAAGCAGGGGCCCGGATCGTCCTGCCTTTGGATCATGTGGGCGCCGAAACCTTTGACGCCGGAGCAAAGCCTGTGGTCGTTGATGGTATTGATATTCCCGATAACCTTATGGGTATGGATGTGGGACCAAAAACTCTGGCTCAATACCAGGAGGTCCTGGCCAAAGCTAAGACCATAGTTTGGAATGGACCGGTGGGGGTCTTTGAGTTTGACAGTTTTGCCAGGGGAACCGAAGAAGTGGCTAAACTGGTGGCGGAAGCCACCGGCAGAGGGGCAATTACCGTGGTAGGCGGCGGTGATTCGGTAGCGGCGGTAAACAAATTCGGTCTTGCATCTAAAATGAGTCACGTTTCTACCGGCGGCGGCGCTTCCCTGGAACTATTAGAGGGAAAAAAGCTCCCCGGAATCGAAGTTACAAGAAAATAGGAGCGAAACATGAGAAATTACTATATTGCCGGTAACTGGAAGATGCACAAAACCCGTTCTGAGGCGGCGGAACTTGCCAGAGCTTTGGTCGCCCAACTCAAGGATGGGAAATACAAGTATCTGGTGGCCCCGGCCTTTACCAGCCTTGAGACGGTGGGAGCCATTGTCAAGGGGAGTAACATCCTGTTGGGAGCCCAGAATTGCGCTCCCGAGGAGCAGGGAGCCCATACCGGAGAGGTTTCGGTATTACAGCTCAAGGACCTGGGGGTTCAGGTGGTGATTTTAGGGCATAGTGAGCGGCGGCATATTTATAAAGAAGATGACGAGCTCATCAACAAAAAGGTAAAGCTTGCCCTTAAACATGGCCTTGAGGTAATTCTTTGCGTTGGGGAACTATTGGAAGAACGGGAAGCCGGCAAGGCCGAAGTGGTTTGTGAGACCCAAACCGTCAAGGGTCTTACGGGGGTTGCCGCCGCGGACCTGGGGCGGATAACCATCGCCTATGAGCCCGTGTGGGCCATAGGTACCGGTAAAACCGCCACCCCGGAGGATGCCGATGTTATTCATGCTTATATACGGAAGGTGGTGGGAAAACTTTACGGCGCTGATGCCGCCCAAAACATTATCATCCAATACGGCGGTTCGGTAAAATCGGAAAATGCCGCCCAGCTCATGGCCAAGGAAAATATCGATGGCGCCCTGGTGGGTGGCGCGGCCCTCAAGGCAGATAGCTTTGTGCCTATTGCCAAATTTGGGTAATTTTATAATGGAAAAACCCATTTCAAAATTTATTTTTTGAAGTGGGTTTTTAAAAAGGCGGCCTAAGGTCTGTTTTTTATTGTTTTTTGTGGAGCCTTTTTCAAAACTCGGTGGTTTTAAAAAAGGTTTTGGAAAAGCGGTTTAAAGCCCGTTTTTTCGTCTAAATCTAGGGTTGCTTTTTCAAAATCTGATATTTTGAAAAAGCCGCTATGTTTTTTGAAAGGAATAATTTATGATGCGTATCTTGACGGCCTCGACGGAAAATATTGATGATTCGATGGCTGCGATTGATGAAATAAGGGCACAGCTTGATCTGGAACATAGGCTGCTTAAAAATTCGGTTGGGATTGTTGCCTGCCACTACGAATTTGTAATCTCCGGAACCGCAAAGGCTATCAGTGAAAGCCTCCCCTTTGTTATTGCCGGTACCAATTCATCATTGCAGGCGGTTAACAATGCCAAAGGGGCCCTGCTTTTTACCCTTTTGGTGTTTACCAGCGATGACGTATGCTTTGAAACCGCCCTGACCCCCTCTTTAAAAGGGGACGCGGTGGGAGAAAAAATCGCCGATACCTATAAGGCGGCAGCCGCCGCCCGGAAAGAAAAACCTGCCTTGATTTTCACTTTTGCTCCTTTTATGATGGAAAATTCCGGTGACGAGTATATCCGGGTCCTCTCGGAGGTTTCCGGAGATGTACCCTGTTTTGGAACCCTGGCGGTGGACGATACCCCGGATTTTCGGGAATGTTATATGCTTTTTAACGGAGAACATTACAAAGATAAGATGTCCCTGATCTTGATTTACGGCAATATAAGTCCTAAATTTTATTTGGCCACTCTCTCGGAAAACAAACTCTTGGATCGGGCCGCCTTGGTAACTTCCTCTGAAGGGCATATTCTTAAAGAAGTAAACGGCCGGCCCGTGGTGGAGTACTTTGAAGACATGGGGCTTACCAAGGCCAGCAAGACCAGTTATGCCATGACCTCTCTGCCCTTTATGTTGGATTATGGAGACGGTACACCGCCGGTATCAAAAGTTTTTATCGGCCTCAACGAACAAAAACACGCCATCTGTGCCGGGGCTATGCCCGAAGGTTCCACCATGTATTTAGGAGTATTTGACAAGGATGATGTTCTCCTTACCTCGGGGAATCTCATCAAGAAGGCCCTGCAGGAAACGGCATCTCCTTCGGTCATTATTGGTTATTCCTGTATATCCCGGAGCATGACTTTGGGAAGTGATTTGTTTGCGGAGATTGATCTTATTTTGAGAGAGATTGCCCCAAAAACACCGGTTTTCTTTGCCTATTCAGGGGGTGAGATGTGCCCCACCCAGATTAATCCCAAGGCGGCCATTAACCGTTTTCACAATAACACCTTTATTCTTTGTATTTTTTAAAGAGGGGGTTTTGTGTCATCTGCGGATACCGGGATAGCTTATTTAGAAGAAGAGATAAAACAGCTCAAAATTCAAAATTCAAAATTAACCCGGGATCTCAGGATAACACAGAATTTTCTTGATAGGATCAGTAAAACCGTGGAAGCCAAGGAAACCTTGGGGGCCATGTTAACTGCGGCAAACGCGAAGCAGCGGGCCTACACCGATATGCTGTTGGAGAGAAGCCCTAATATTATTATGCTTTTTGACGATGCCGGCCGTTTGGTGTTGAGTACAAAAATGTTTTTAACCCTCACCGGTACTCATAATTTTGATATTATAAAAAACAAAACCTACAGCGAATTGTTTTCTCCCTATTTTGACGCAAATGCCCTACGGGATCTTGAGTCTGCCATTGGGACTGTGGTGTTATCCAAGACAACCGTCACCCTAACCCGGTGGATTGATTTTGGCTGTCAGGGAGAACCCCGGTATTATTCAATTGAACTTATGGATATCGGCAGATCCCGGGGTGCGGATGCGGGCATCACTGCGGGGCTGTTAGTGGTTTTTATAGATTTTACCGACTTCCTTAGGGAGAAAGAACGGGCCGAGGCCGCCAATAGCGCCAAATCCAATTTTCTCGCTATTATGTCCCATGAAATCAGAACCCCCATGAATGCCATTTTGGGACTTAACGAGCTTTTAAGCCGTAGTAATCTGGATGCAACCCAGCGCAAATACCTGCAGGATATCAGAAAATCAGCCCAATCCCTGCTGACCATTATAAACGACATCCTTGATTTTTCTAAAATCGAAGCCGGTAAGATGGAGATCATCAACTCCGATTACAACCTGCTTTCCCTGCTGGATAATCTCAAGGTGATGTTTGATATCATGTTTAAAGAAAAAAAATTAGCCTTCAATTTTTATGTTGATGAAAATCTCCCCGTCTTTGTTTACGGTGATGAAAACCGGCTGCGGCAGGTATTAACCAATATCCTTTCCAACGCGATGAAATATACCTATGAGGGATATGTTAATTTTTCCGCACGGTTATTACCCGAGGGAGTTCTCCGTTTTGATGTAAAGGATTCGGGGATAGGGATCCGCAAGGAAGATTCGGCAAAACTTTTTCTGCCCTTTGAACAGCTGGATACTCGAAAAAACCGGAACGTGGTAGGTACCGGTCTGGGCCTGGCGATCTGCTACCGCCTCTGTCAGTTTATGGGGGGGGATCTCTGGCTTGAAAGCGAATATGGCCAAGGTTCTACTTTCACCGTTGCCATTCCCTATTTTGAGGCCCGGAACAATGTCGAGCTTATCGATATCGATGAGGTTAAAGACTTTTCCGCCCCCGATGCGAAGATCCTGGTGGTGGATGATATTGAGATCAATCTGGATGTCGCCGACGCGATGCTTGCCAGTTTCGATATTAAAGCGGATCTGGCGCAAAAGGGAATAACAGCCATTGAACTGGTACAAGAAATTTCCTATGATATTATTTTTATGGATCACATGATGCCCGAGCTAGATGGAGTTGAAACTACCAGACGGATCCGGGAATTGGGGGAACCCTTTAAAAAAATCCCGATTATCGCCCTCACCGCGAATGTTATCAACGGAGCGGAGGCTATGTTTTTAGAAAATCATTTTAACGGCCTTTTACCAAAACCCATAAGTCTGGCTTCCCTGAATCATTGTTTGCGTAAATGGCTGCCGGAACAAAAAATTCATGAAAAGCAGGTATCGGCTTCGTCAAATTGATCTGCCTGCCCTTCAGGGAAAAGGTTCACTTTAACCCGCAGGACAGGGCGGACTAATCCGGGACCCGTATCTGTACCGAATTGCCTCCCGGCTCCGGTGTGATAAGCAGTCCCGCGGGAGTATCCAGCACGGCGCCCCGGATAAGGGCGTTTTTTCCGTGCAGCCCCCGCAGGAGTACCTTCCAGGTTTTTTCCCCGGCGTCGATTTTTACGGTCCGGCGCTCTACGGTGTATAAATCGCTGCGGCGTAAAACCAAAATTTCCGCTTCTTTTTCTCCGGATGTATCGTATATCACCGCCCGGGCACTTTTCCCGTCGTCGATAGCAAAAATCTCCGCGGTTACTCCCGCGGCATAATCATAATCGGGCCGTTCATCATTATTACCGGTGCAGATGATCGAATTCGGCGTAACCATGAGGGGAAGGCTCGTGTAACCGTACTCCTCCTTGCGCCACGAACCTCCCCTTGCCGTTTCTCCGGTTAGGTAATGAGTCCAGAAGCTTTCCGGAGATGAATCCGGAAAGACCGGTACCGGGAGGTACCAGGAAACGATGCCCTCCGCGGAAAAGACGGGAGCCACAAGAAGGGAAGGTCCCAGCATATATTGGCGGTCCAAATAGGCACAGGCGGGATCTTCGGGGAATTCCAGAACCATGGCCCGCAGCATGGGAATACCCTCTTCATGGGACTCAACAGCGGCGGCATACAGGTAAGGCATAAGACGGCATTTGAGTTTCACAAAAAAACGGAGAACATCCGAGGCTTCGTCATCAAAATTCCAGGGCACCCGGTAGGACTGATTTCCGTGCAGCCGGCTGTGGGAGGAGAGCAGGCCGAAAGCGGTCCACCGTTTGAAAAGATCCGGTGTGGCGGTCTGTTCAAATCCGGAGATATCGTGGCTCCAGAAACCGAAACCCGTGATGCCGAGGGAAAGTCCGCCTCGCAGGGTTTCGGCCATAGATTCATAGGTTGCCGCACAGTCTCCGCCCCAATGAACCGGAAAACGCTGACCTCCCACGGCGGCGGACCGGGCAAAAACCACGGCTTCACCCGGTCCCCTGGTTTCCTCAAGCAGGGTGAATACCGCCTGGTTGTAAAGGAAGGTGTAATAATTGTGCATCTTCTTCGGATCCGCGCCTGAATGCCAGACCACATCCGTGGGAATCCGTTCGCCGAAATCGGTCTTGAAGCAGTCCACCCCCATGTCGAGAAGGTTTTTCAGTTTACCGCGGTACCAGTCCATTGCCTTGGGGTTGGTAAAATCTACGAGACCCATCCCCGCTTGCCAGCGATCCCACTGCCATACATCTCCCGACGATCTTTTGACAAGGTAACCTTTGGCCATTCCTTCGGCGAAAAGCGGTGATTTTTGTGCAATGTAGGGATTGATCCACAGACACACCTTGAGTCCTTTTTCATGGAGCCGCCTCAGCATCCCTTTGGGATCGGGAAACAGTTCCTTGTCCCATTCAAAATCAACCCAGCGGCATTCCCTCATCCAGAAGCAGTCGAAATGAAATACCGAGAGGGGTATCTTCCGTTCCGTCATACCGTCAATAAAGGAATTCACTGTTTTTTCATCATAGTCAGTGGTAAAGGAGGTGGAGAGCCAGAGTCCGAAGGACCATGCCGGGGGCAGGGCCGGCCTGCCGGTGATACCGGTGTATTTGCGGAGTATGTCTTTCAGGGTATCACCGGCAATAATATAATAGCTGATTATCTGTCCGGGAACGGAGAACTGGACCGCGCTTACCACTTCGCTGGCGACTTCAAAGGATACCTTTCCCGGCTCATTTACCAGAACCCCATAACCCCGGCTGCTGAGGTAGAAGGGGATATTTTTGTAGGCCTGCTCACTGGCGGTTCCCCCGTCCTCGTTCCAGACATCCACTGCTTGTCCGTTTTTAACAAAAGCGGTAAAACGTTCCCCCAGACCGTAGATCGTTTCGTCGACCGACAGATCGAGGTATTGTACCATAAAACACGCCCCATCCGCATCGGTATAATATGCCGAATTCCTGCCTGAAATTCCCGTAAGCCTTTTTCCGCAGCGGAACAGGGAGACATCCCAGCTTTGTTTTGATGATACCAGGGAAAGGGCTCCCGAACGGAGGGTGACGGTGGTCTCATCCTCTTCGATATGACCATCGGCCGGAAGCGAGGAAAGATCAAAGCGGGGTCCTTGTTCGGCGGCCCCCCGGTGATGGTACATGGTTACCTGGATAACATCTTCTCCGGCGGATGAAAATTCCGCGGTGATTAACGGAATACTTACGATCCGTTCATTGGGGAGCCTCCTGTCCGTGGCATACACGGTGAAGGAATTCCGGTTTTTTTCGGTATCCACCACATCGACCAAGTTGATACGTGAAAACCCTTCCCGTATTTCCCAATAACCATCCCGGAATTTCATCTCCCCCCTCCTTTTTCTTTTTACTTGCTTGCCTAAGAAATAAAAGCCCCAGGCATTTGAGCCGGTTTTAAAACTTCAGTTTTGAAACACAAACGTTGAACCATCCCGGCTAAAAACAGGAATTCTGTCCAGGGGAGCGTCCGCCTTGATGTTTCCACCCCCATCAAAACTTTCACCGGTCCAGGCATTGGTCCACCTTTGTCCTGCGGGAAGGTAGACTTCCCGTTCCCTGGCCCCTTCATAGAGGATAGGTGCCACAAGGTAGTTGGGACCGAACATGAACGTATCCTCGATCTCCCAGGTCTTTTTATCCGCGGGAAAATCATAGAACAGGGGCCGCATCACCGGGGTTCCCTTCTCGTGGGCGGCCCTCATTTGATCCGTCACATAGGGTCGTAATTTTTCCCGGAGGAAGAGATATTTTTTGCAAATTTCATAGACTTCTTCCGTATATGACCAGACCTCGTTATCCGCCCCGGAGCGGCAGGTAGCGCCTCCCGTGGTACCGTACTGCGGCTTTATGGGTTCCCGGTACCCGTGGAGCCGCATCACCGGACAGAAACAGCCCCATTGAAACCAGCGGATGAGGAGTTCGTGAAAATGGGGGTCCGTCACATCGCCGCCGAAGAAGCCGCCGATGTCGGTGGTCCACCAGGGGATCCCCGCGAGGCCCATGTTGAGCCCCGCGGCAAGTTGATTTCTCAGGCTTTCGAAGGTAGAATGGATGTCCCCGGACCAGACCAAGGCGCCGTAGCGCTGGCTCCCCGCCCAGGCACAGCGGAGTAGGTTGAGGATCCTGTCCTGTCCCGCCGCCTTCATGCCATCAAAAAAAGTTTTGGCATACATGAGGGGATACACGTTGCCGATCTGAATGTCCGGTCCCAGATAGTAACGGTAGTTATCGAAGTCGTAGACCGAATATTCCGGCTCCGCCTCGTCAAGCCAGAAGATCCTGACCCCTTTGTCGTAGTAATTCTTTTTTGCCTTTTTCCAGAGATAGGAACGAGCCTCCGGGTTGGTGGCATCATAGTGGACGGTATTCCCCTGGAAATCCATACCGATGCGATAACCCCGCTCCGTTCTGATGAGGAGCCCTCGTTCCAGCATTTCCTGCCAGTTTTCGCTCCGCCTGTCCACAGTGGGCCAGATGGAGACCATGAGTTCTATGCCCATCTTTTTGAGTTCCGCGATCATGGCGTCTGGGTCAGGCCAATAGACGGGATCGAATTTCCACTCCCCCTGATAGGGCCAATGGAAGAAATCTACGACGATCACCGAGATGGGGAGCCCTCGTTTCTTGTACTCTCCGGCCACTTTGAGGAGTTCCTCCTGGGTCTGGTACCGGAGTTTGCACTGCCAGAAACCCGTGGCATAGTCCGGCATCATGGGGACAGTTCCCGTGGCTTTGGCGTAGGCTTCTTCTATGTCCGCAGGTGTATCTCCGACGGTGATCCAGTAGTCGATCTTCTTTGACGACCGCGCCTCCCAAGTGGTGATGTTTTTCCCGAAACAAACCCGGCCTATGGCGGGGTTATTCCAGAGGAAGCCGTAACCCAGGGAGGAAATCATAAATGGGACGCTGGCTTGGGAATTACGGTGGGCGAGCTCCAAGTCGGTTCCCTTGAGATTGAGGTATGGCTGCTGATACTGGCCCATGCCGTATATCTTTTCATCCGGCGAGACCGATTCAAAACGAACAGTAATCTCGTAGTCCCCACCGATGATAGGGCGGAATTCCCGGGCCTCCAGTTCCAGGGAACTGTAGGTCCTGTCCTTTATGTCCAGGCGGCTACGGAGGTATTCGTTGAGGAGCAGTTCCCCCCGGGCATTGTACACCTGTATCTGGCCTATCTTCGAGAGCCGCGCCTCTATCCTACCGTTCCGTATGGAGGCGCCGTGCTCCCCAATGGTGATTTCGGCAGGACAAGGCTTCTGCGGGAGCAGGGCCCAGGCGTCGGTATTTTCCGTATCAAGTCCGTTTGTCTCACCTGAGCCGGGCATCGGGTATCCGGAGGGTATCTCCGCCTCTTTCGTGGCACGGATGCGGAGGCTGTTTTTGCCCCAGCTTTCTATCCTGAGCTTTTCCGCATCATAGCGGTAGATAAGACAATTTTCTTCCTGTGAAAAAAACGCCATGTGTTTCTCCTTATCCCATCCGGTTTTGTGGACGGCTATTTATTTTTTCCTACCCCCGGAGCAAGATTCAGATACAACTTTTCTTCCCCTTCCGCCGAGACGGGGGTATGGCGGGCGAGGAGGGGTTCCATTAATTGTGAAAAACAGTAGAGGGCTCCCGCTGGTACGCAAAGGACGAGCAGGGGCAGAAAGTATACCACCACCGCCGCCCCGGCGCTTATTGCCAAAAGCCCCAAGGTATAGTGGAGGTAGCGAAAACACATATATAGGGAAAGTTTTACTATTTGAGGAACGGTCATATGAAAGCGGGAAAGGACGGGGAAGACGTACAACAACACTGCCAATAGCAAAACCGCGATAAAAGTGTAGAGGCAGAGAAGGAATGCGCCGAAGTAACCCCTGATGTCGGCTGTGATGTTCCGGTTGACGAACAGGAGGAAGATCAGAACAGCGAAGGAGATCCAGATGAGGGTGGCCTTGATAAAATTCAGTTTGAAGGAACGCCAGAATTCAATAAAAACATACCCCCGTTCTCCCCGAATCACCTTGACCATGGCATAATAAAAACCGGTGGTAGCAGCTCCCATAGTAATGAGGGGAAGGGAACAGAGGAGCCACACCAAATTCAGCGCCACAGCATCGAAGATTTTTTCTATCCAGATATACACCCCCTCTTCAAAGAGCCGTTTTTTTGTTTTACCCGGTTTCATTCTTTTACGGAACCCGCGGTCATGCCGCTGACGATGTATTTTTGCAAAAAAACAAAGGTGAGGACCACGGGGATCACCAGGATACAGCCATAAGCCATGATACAGTTCCACTTGGTACCATATTTATTAGTGAACTTGTAGATGTTGGCGGTCAGGGGCCGTATTTCCGGCTTGACGTTG
>JAITBE010000116.1 GCA_031283755.1 Spirochaetaceae bacterium | reverse complement strand
TCTGGTTTAATACCAAATTTTTGTGGGCATTGCGTCATTTGAGCCGGAGCAAGCGCGAACCGAAGGTTCGACGGGGTATTAAACCAGACTCTCGAATAACGGGTTGCTTCATGTATCCTGTGTGTCCTTCGTGGTTAGTTTTTCTTGGAAATTCCGGTGAATTCAAGGAAATTTTAACGATCAAAAAGTAAATGCTTTTGCCCTGACCGGAGGGGTCCTTGCCAGGCAGGCTTTCAGAAGCTATAGTTATCGTATGGAACTCTTGAAGCGTACAACCACCTGCGGCGCCTTGGGCAAGGCCGATATAGGGGAAAAGGTGATCCTCAACGGCTGGGTACACCGGAAACGGGATCACGGGGGGATTTCTTTCATTAACCTCCGGGACCGGTACGGGATAACCCAGGTAGTGGTGGACGCCGCCGGGGAAACCGAAGCGGAAAAGGAATTGGCGGCCCTGGCCGGGGAACTGCGGAATGAGTTTTGTATTGCCGTGGAAGGGGTGGTCCGGCCCCGGCCCCCTTCAATGGTGAACCCTGAAATGCCCACCGGTGAAATTGAGGTGGCCGCCCAAAAAATCCTCGTGTTAAACCGTTCCGAGGTGCTTCCCTTTCAGATTGATGAAGAATCCGACGCCAAAGAGGAAACCCGCCTGAAATACCGGTACCTGGACCTCCGTTCCGGGGGTATGCAGCGGCGGATCCGGCTGCGCAGCGAGGTGTGTTTCGCGGTTCGGGAATGGATGACTTCCCAGGGTTTTTATGAGATTGAAACTCCCACGTTTATCCGTTCCACTCCGGAGGGCGCCCGGGATTACCTGGTGCCCTCCCGGCTCTATCCGGGGAAATTTTACGCCCTGCCCCAGTCTCCCCAGCTTTACAAACAGATTCTTATGGTGGCGGGGTTTGACAAGTATTTTCAAATCGCCCGTTGTTACCGGGATGAGGATGCCCGGGGGGACCGGCAGCCGGAATTTACCCAGATTGATATCGAAATGTCCTTTGTGGGCCGGGAGGATATTCTTGCCATGACCGAGGCCCTGTTTGGGTATGTCTTTAAAAAGACCCTGAACCGGGAACTTCCCCCCCATTTTACCCGGTTGACCTTTGAGGAGGCCATGGAACAATACGGTACGGATAAACCGGATCTCCGTTTTGATATGCCCCTCCGGGACTTCGGCCCCTATGCGGCGGAAGGGGCCTTCCAGGCTTTTAAGGACGCCCTTAGCGCCGGGGAAGCGGCCCGGGCCGTTGCGGCCGCCCGGGGGATTACCCAAAACAGCGGCGGCGTTAAGGCCCTGGTGGTCCCCGGAGAACTGATGGCCAAAGCGGGGAACGGCGCCCCCTATTCCCGGAAACAGATCGAGGAACTTGAGGCCCACGCGAAGATCTACCGGGCCAAGGGCCTGGCCTGGATGAAGGCCACGGGAACCGGAGACGCCCCGGTTCTGGAAGGGGGAGTTTCCAAGTTTTTCGGGGAAGGGGCGCTGACCCAAAAGATCCTGTCCGGTTTGGGGGCTAAACCCGGGGACCTGATCCTGATCACCGCCGATGCCGACCGGCGGATCGCCAATACCGCCCTGGGGGCGGTACGGTCCAAGCTGGGCCGGGACCTGGGCCTTTTGGACCCAAGCCGTTTTGAGTTCGTCTGGATCCTGGACTTTCCCCTCTTTGAATTCAACGGGGAGGAAAACCGTTGGGAGGCGGCCCACCACATGTTCTCCTATCCCCAGGAACAGTACCATGCCGCCCTGGAGCGGGACCCCGGAGCGGTCAAGGGGGATCTCTACGACCTGGTGCTTAACGGTTTTGAACAGGCTTCCGGTTCCATTCGTATCCACGACCCGGAATTGCAGAAGCGGATCTTCAACATTCTGGGCTTTGACCCGGAGGAGGCGGAACAAAAATTCGGCTTCCTGACCGGGGCGTTTAAATATGGCGCTCCCCCCCACGGCGGGATCGCCCCGGGCCTGGACCGGCTGGTGATGCTTATGGCCGGAGAGACCTCGATCAAGGAGGTGATCGCCTTCCCCAAAAACTCCTTTGCGGTCAGTCCCATGGACGACAGCCCCGGAGCGGTAGATCAAAAACAACTGGATGAACTCCACCTGGCGGTCAAGCTCCCTGAAAAAAAGCCGTGAAAGAATACCTGGACCTTTTGTGGACCTTCTTTAAAATGGGCTGCCTTACCTTTGGCGGCGGTTATGCCATGCTTCCCGTGATTGAACGGGAATTGGTACGGCATAAGGGCTGGATCGCCATGGATGAGGTGATGGATTATTACGCCATAGGCCAGGTTACCCCGGGGGTTATCGCGGTCAATGTGTCCACCTTTATCGGATATAAAAAAAAGGGGACCCTGGGGGGCATCCTGACCACCCTGGGCTTTGTACTCCCTTCCCTTATCATCATTATTACCATTGCCGTGGGACTTCAAAATTTTGCCGAATCCGAAGTGGTTCAACATGCCCTCAAGGGAATTCGGGTGGCGGTGGGGGCCCTTATCCTGGACGCGATCCGTAAACTCTTTAAGGGGGCGGTAAAGGACCTCAAGTCCCTGGCGCTTTGCCTGGTGGTTTTCGGTCTTTCGGTGTTTTTTAAGGTCTCCCCGGTCCTGACGGTGATAAGCGCCGGTCTTGTGGGGTTCCTGCTCTACCGGCCCCGAAACAAGCGCCCTGCCGGCGGCCCTTCCGGCTCCGGGAAAGGGGCGCCGTGATTTTACTCATCCTCTTTGGGGAATTTTTTAAGATCGGCCTTTTTGCCGTGGGAGGAGGCCTCGCGACCCTGCCGTTTCTCTACCAACTGGCAGACCGCTACGACTGGCTCGACTACGAGACCATCGCCGATATGATCGCCATCTCCGAATCGACCCCCGGCGCCATCGGGGTTAATATGGCAACCTATGCGGGGTTTCAGGCCGCGGGTATCGCCGGGGCGGTAATCGCCACCCTGGGGCTGATCACCCCTTCGATTATCGTAATCCTCATCGTGGCCCGGATTCTCACCGCCTTTAAGGACAGCCCGGTGACGGCTTCGGTTTTTCAGGGCCTCCGCCCCGCCGCCACCGGGCTTATCGCAGCCGCGGGCTTTGGGGTTATCCGGCTTTCCCTGTACAACGGTCCGGGCCCCCGCTGGTATGACTGGATCCGCTGGCCGGAACTGGCCTTGTTTGTCCTGCTGTTTTTGCTTATCTACAAATTCAAAAAACATCCGGTATGGTACATCCTGGCCGCGGGGGCCGCGGGGATAGTTTTGGGTTTGTAAGCCAGAACCTTGGGTCTTTCCGGTTATGCTATCCGCAATGGTATTCGGCCGCGCTTCCTGCGGGTGGGAGTTTAATCTTTTTCCGCAACCGGCGCGGGGGGACTGGCCTGCCGCATCGCCGGGCCTGTGTTAATTAACACGATAGAGCCAATGACCAGGAGGATGCCGAGAATAACGGTAAGGGTGATCTGTTCATGGTAGCATAAGATTCCCAAAAAAGCCGCCGCCGCGGGTTCAATAGAGACAATTACCACGGCTTTGCCGGTCTCCATACGTTTTAAACCGTTCGTGTAACATACAAATGGGATGAGATTTACAAACAGGGAGAGCGCCAGGATGATAATGATATTTTGCGGCGTTACTGTCTGCAGGCGGGTGGTCAAATGTATTCTGTCAATGAGGAAAAAGAAACAGAAGCTGGTAAAGAAAAACGTATAGACCGTGATAGTGTTTGCGGAATACCCCTTATTCAGGGCGATTCTGCTGAAAATACTGTAAAGGGCATAGCCGAAACCGGCGAGCAGCCCCATGGCTATGCCCTTTGGAGGCAAAGCGCCGCTGCCGGTTAAAACGCCGGTGACGCATATACAGCCGATCAGCACGGATGCGATAGCGGCGGCCTTGCGTATTGTCAGCGCCTCGTGAAACAACCATGCCGATAAGAGCATGACGAATACCGGTGCGGTATAAAGCAGAACCGCAGCCACGGAAAGGGATGTCAGTATGATCGTGTTGAAATAATAGTAATTGAACAGGGCCGCGCTACAAACGCCGGAGCCGAAAAAGATCCATATATCACGGAGGTGGATTTTTAACTGATTCCTGTCCTTCAAAAAAATACCGGCAGCTAACACAATCAATGATACCAGCATTTTGATAAAAACAAGCTCGCCAGGATAAAAGCCGAACGCGCTCAAGGTACGGACAAACAGACCGGTGCATCCCCACAGGATCCCTGCCGCCAGAATTAATAAAACCGGCATATACTTCACCCATATAACGCGCCGGCATCGTAAAGGAGCCGGACGAAGGCCTGCCGGTCTATGTCGAGACAGGCGGTAACATTCGGCCTGGCATCCGTCCAGGGCCGGAGGTCCGCCAGGGTCATGCCCTGGGTAAGGCTGCCCCTCGTCTCAATATCCACATGAAAATTCCTGGTCTGAAAGAGTTCCGGATTGGTAAGCGCGAATACCGCGCAGGGATCATGCAGCGCGGCGCCCTTGAAGCCCAGCTTTAGATACATGCCGAAGTAGAAATCGATCAGCTCCGCCAGAAACCTGCCCACCCGCCCGGTTTTCCTGAGGGTTTCGACTTCCTCAGGAAGGAGGAATGCTTTGTTCGTCACATCGAGGCCGCACATGGTAATGGGGACCCCCGAAGAAAACACGATATCCGCCGCTTCCGGGTCAACAAGAATATTGAATTCCGCCGCGCTCGTCCGGTTTCCCCCGGCAAGAATACTGCCGCCCATGAGCGAGATTCGCGCAATGTTCCGCTTGACCTCCGGGTAGGCGGTGAAGAGAATGCCGATGTTGGTAAGCGGCCCGGTTGGGATCAGCGTAACCGGCTCCGGGCTTTCCATGATGATCCGCCTGGTCAGGTCCCAGGCCGGGACCGGCTCTTCTCTGTAGTCCGCGGGATCGGGCAACTCCGGGCCGTCCAGACCGCTTTCCCCATGAAAATCCGGAGCGGTCAGGAGTTCCCTGAACATGGGCTTGTCTGCGCCCGCCGCGAGGAGCGGCCTTTTGCCGATGAAATTCAAAATCTTTTTCGCGTTACGCAGGGTCTTTATCAGGGTCTGATTCCCGGCAACCACGGTTACGGCCAGGAGATCGAGTTTTTCACTGGCGCAGGCGGCGGCGAGAGCAATAGCATCATCATGGCCGGGGTCACAATCAATAATAATGGGAATCTTTTTCATTACATCCTTCCTTCTCGTAAAGTCAACAACCGGGCTGGAACCCCGCTGGTTGTTATTAAATCCCATAGACCTGTACTGGTCAATATACCATTGATACATAAATAATAGGTTTAAAAGTATACTTTTAGTCTATTATCACCCTGCCGGACCGGGATTGATTGGAAGGCCTGGTCCATATCCCGGAGCTTGCTCCTGGGTTCTTCATTCGAGAGTCTGGTTTAATACCCCAGAGCTCTGCTCCTGGGAGGCTCATTGGACCAATAGCCCATTATCTAAGCTATAAACATATACCATTATTACATTGACTAGATAAAATGTGTAAGTTATAATAAATTTATTATAATCCAAGAGGAGGATTACTCAGATGAAAAAAATATCGTTTTGTATCCTGTTAAGCATTTTATTGACCGGCGTCGTATTTGCCGGGGGCAATAAAGCTGAGGCGGGCAAGCCCGGGGACATTATCTCCCGCATGGTGTGTGACGAAAGCGGAATCGATGACAAGTCATTCAATCAGTCGGCTTGGGAAGGCGTACTGCGCTACTATGGCGAGACCCGGGACAATTCGCCGAACCGGGGTAAATTATACGATGCGGTGGTAGGCCAAAACAAGGATCAGTACGAGGCGCTCCTCCAGCAGGTAACCGATGAGGGCTACGATCTGGTTATCCCTACGGGCACCTCTTTTGATGAGGCTGTCAAGGTCGTGGCAAGGCGGAATCCGAATCAGAAATATCTTTATATTGATGAAGGCGGCTTCGGTTTACCGAATGTTCTTTCCGCCGTATTCTCCGAACAGGAGGGTTCTTACCTTGTCGGTGTTGTGGCGGCGTTGAAGGCCAAGGCCGACGGCATTGTAAATCCCCAGTTCGGCTTCATCGGGGGTATGCAGGGCGCGGTGATCACGCGGTTTGAGATGGGCTATATCCAGGGCATTCTTTCGGTGATCCCTGACGCAAAGATACTGGATTACTATGCGGGAAGCTGGAGCGATCCGGGTTCGGCAAAAACCAAGGCCAAGACCTGGTATGATTCCGGCGTATACGCAATTTTCTCTGCCGCAGGTTCTACGGGCAACGGCACCATCGCCCAGGCGAAGGAATACCGGGCTCAGGGCAAGAACGTATGGGCAATCGGCGTGGATTCCGATCAGTACGCGGACGGCCTCTATACCGCGGCTGATTCGGCGGTACTCACCTCAATGATCAAGCGTGTTGACAGCGCTACCTTCTACGGCCTCTCCCAGGTGAAGGCCGGTACTTTCCAGGGCGGCGATAGAATCTTGGGCATGAAGGAGGACGCGGTAGGCTATACCACCACAAACACCAAGGCCATGCCTCAGTCTCTTATCAGCCAGGTTGAAGCGAAAAAGCAGGATATTCTTTCCGGTAAGCTGGCGCTTGCCGCCACCTATGCGGAGGCGAAAAGGATCTCCGGCTTCCCCCAGGACTTGAGCGCCCTTGACGACTAAGAACCGGTTTGACCACGGATGGACGAATTTTTTCCATGTTAATCCGTGGTTGTTATGGGGGTAGCTGTGTCTCAACCAGTCATTGAAATGCTGGGGATCACCAAGATTTTTCCGGGCATTGTCGCAAATGACAAGGTGGATTTTGAAGTTAGGGAAGGGGAAATTCATGCCCTTTTGGGCGAGAACGGCGCCGGAAAATCCACCCTCATGTCAATCCTCTTTGGCCTCTATCCGCCCGACGAGGGGATCATAAAAATCCGCGGCAGGGAGGTCTCTTTCGGTAATCCCAATGACGCGACAGATGTTGGGATCGGTATGGTGCATCAGCATTTCAAATTGGTACATAATTTTACGGTAACAGAAAATATTGTACTGGGGCTTGAGCCCCACAATAAATTCGGCAATCTGGATCTTACCCTTGCGGAGAAGAGGGTCGAGGAGCTTTCGGAAACATACGGGCTTTTGGTTGATCCCCGGGCAAGGATTGAAAACATATCGGTGGGTATGCAGCAGCGTGTGGAGATTCTGAAAATTCTCTACCGGAACGCGGATATTTTGATATTTGACGAACCCACGGCGGTGCTTACCCCCCAGGAGGTTGATGAACTGCTTGTCATTCTGGGCCGCCTCACCGCGGAGGATAAAACCATCGTGTTCATCACCCACAAGTTAAAGGAGATCAAGGCCGCCGCGGGCCGCTGTACTGTCCTGCGCCGGGGTAAGTGTATTGGGACCGTTACGGTCAGCGAAACCGGCGAGAATACGCTAACCCAAATGATGGTGGGCCGGACGGTGAATCTTCATATAGGTGATAAAGAAAAAAACGTTCCGGGTAAAACCGTTTTACAGATAGAAAACTTGTCGGTTACCGGGGCGAGGGGGACCGATGCCGTCTCCGGCTTGTCCCTTGAAGTGCGGGCAGGAGAGATAGTGGGCATTGCCGGGATAGACGGTAACGGCCAATCGGAATTGGCTGCCGCCATCACGGGCCTCCTGCCGGTTAAATCCGGCCGTATTATGCTGCACGGCAAGGACATCACCAAAGAGAGCATACGGTACCGAAACGAATCTGGTATCGGGCATGTACCGGAGGACCGGCATAAGTACGGTCTGGTACTGGATTTCAGGCTGGATGAGAATCTGATCATTAAAAGCTACCGCCGCGAACCATACTCAAACCGCGCCGGTTTTCTACAGGTTGAAGCGATAAAAACCCATACTGAAAAGATGATAGATCAATTTGACATTCGCGCCGGCAAGGGGCCTGCTACGACTGTCAAATCCATGTCCGGTGGAAACCAACAGAAGGTGATTATCGCCCGGGAGTTGGACCTGTCCCCGGACCTTCTCATCGTTTCCCAGCCTACCCGGGGCCTTGACGTGGGGGCGATTGAGTACATTCACCGCCGTATCGTTGAGGAGCGGGACAAGGGGCGGGCGGTTGTTCTGGTGTCCTACGAGCTTGACGAGATACTGGCCCTCTGTGACAGAATCGTGGCCCTGTCCAAGGGGACGGTAACGGGCATTGTGGATAGAAAAGACGCGGACGAACGGAAAATCGGCAAGATGATGGCCGGAATTGCGGAGGAAGCGCCGTGAAACCTCTCCTGAGAAAACTGACCTTAAAAGAACGGCTGCTGGATATACTGCTCAAATCTGATGGTTTCGTGTCGGTACTGGTGGTACTCCTGGGCTTTATCATAGCCACTGTTCTGGTGATTGCCACCGGAAGAAGCCCCGGCGGCATGTACTCGTCGCTGCTTCAGGTGGTCAGCGGGTTTGATGCCCGGCGCGGGGTATGGAACGTCAGGTATGTGGGAGAATGGCTTGTCATTTCCATGCCGCTCATCCTATGCGGTTTTTCCATGGCCTTTGCGTCCAGGACGGGTCTTTTCAATATAGGCGCTGAAGGCCAGTATGTCGCGGGGATCACTGCCGCGCAGATAGTGGCAATCTATGGTCCGCAGATACCGGTGGTACACGCGCTGCTGGCGGTCATCGCAGCCATAGCCGCCGGAGGCTTACTGGGCGGCTTTGTCGGTTATTTAAAAGCCCGCTACAGCGTATCCGAAGTGGTAGCCACCATCATGATGAACTATATCGCCCTCTATATTCACCGTTGGGTAAGCCTCGGCCTTCCCGGAGGTACTACATACAAAACGCAGGATTTTCCTGTCACTTCCCGGCTTAGCAGTTCTTTTATGGAATCTTTCACCAATGGATCGCATCTCAATTACGGTATTTTTCTTACCACAGGAGCAATACTATTTTTCTGGATCGTCATGGGTAAAATGCGGCTGGGTTATTCCCTGCGGGCGACAGGATACAACAAAGAGGCGGCCCGCTGTGCCGGCATCAACGTGAACCGCAACATAACGGCGGCCATGGGTATTGCCGGCGCTTTTGCGGGGCTTGCGGGTGCAATTGTCAGCCTGGGTTCCCTCACCTACGGGCGTATCCTCGCCGGGCAGGACGGTTACGGTTTTGATGGAATCGCCGTGGCGTTGGTGGGTAACAACACGGCTTTCGGCACTACCATTGCGGGGCTTTTATTCGGTATGCTGAAGTCCGCCCAGCCCTTGATGCAGACCAGGCAGATACCCAAGGAAATCGCGTCAATCATCGTCGGCCTGGTGGTAGTATTCATATCCCTGCGGACCGGTTTACGGATGATTGTGGAATGGTACACGAAGAGCCAAACGAGAAAAGAGGAGTCTCCTGAACAATGAATCTCCTGAGAACCATAGTCAATTTGATACCTTCTATTTTGATGGTGACCTCCCCTATTCTTATCTGTGCAACGGGCGGTATGATAAGTGAGCGTTCAGGGGTGGCAAATATCGCCCTGGAAGGGCTTATGACGATTGGCGCCATGACCGCCGCCACTGCCCATTATCTTCTTGAAATGTCCATAGGCTTTTCTATTCCCGTTGCGCTCGCGCTTGCCGCAATCATGGGCGGTATCTTTTCGATGATCCACGCTTTTGCCTCGATCACGCTCAAGGCGGATCAAATCGTTTCCGGCACCGGGCTAAACCTGCTCTCCACAGGGCTGGCGATGTTTGTTTCCCAGTTGATTTTCCGGCAGGAGCGTACGCCGCCTTACCGGATGGGGATGCTGCCGGGGTTTGGGGGTATTTATCCTACCGCCTGGATAGCCCTAACGGTACTTGCGCTGGCCTGGTTTTTTATGTACAAGCGCCCCTGCGGGTTACGGCTGCGCGCCTGCGGCGAACACCCCGCGGCGGCGGTGTCCATGGGCATAAACGTTCTCAAAATACGTTATGCAGCGGTAATACTTTCAGGCGTATTAGGCGGGCTTGCCGGAGGGTGCCTGGTGCTTACCCAGACCATACAATTTACGCCCACCACAATCAACGGCAAGGGCTTTATCTCCCTGGCCGCGGTTTGCTTCGGGCGCTGGCTGCCCCTGGGTATACTTGGTTCATCCCTGCTCTTTGGCGCTTCTGCGAGTCTTGCGATTTACATTGTTGATATTGCCCTGCTGAAATTTATGCCGCCAGAATTTTTTAATCTGCTGCCCTATGCGATCACGCTGTTAACCCTGGTGATATTCAGCGGGAAGGACTACGCGCCCCGTGCCTGTGGTATCCCGTTTGATGCGGGGCGGAGTTAGAGGGAGGTTTATATGTCTACGCCGCATAACAATGCCGAAAAAGGCGAAATTGCGAAATCGGTTCTGCTGCCCGGGGATCCTTTGCGGGCAAAATTCATCGCCGAGAACTATCTTTCCGGTGTGAAATGTTTCAACGAGGTTAGGGGCGCCCTGGGTTATACGGGGACGTATAAAGGTATACCGATCTCGGTGATGGGAACGGGAATGGGCTGTGCCTCAATGGGTATCTATTCTTATGAATTGATACATCATTACGAATGTACCAGCCTTATCCGTATCGGTTCCTGCGGCGCTTTCACTGAAAAACTCAAAGTGGGCGATCTGGTCATGGCCATAGGGGCTAGTACGGATACGAATTATGCCGGCCAGTACCAGTTGGAGGGCGGAAACTTTTCCGCCACCGCTTCGTTCCGCCTGTTGTCAAGGGCGGTAAGCGAGGCTGAAAAACAAAAGGCGCCTTTTATGGTGGGGAATGTTTACTGTACAGATGTCTTTTATCGGCCCGAGCGCATTCCCGACGTATGGAAAAGGATGGGGATACTTGCCGCCGAAATGGAGAGCTTCGCACTGTACTGCAACGCGGCGGTTGCAGGGGTTGACGCCCTTACCATCCTTACCGTTTCCGATCACCTTGTTACCGGTCAGAGTATGACGCCTCTTGAACGGGAAAAATCTTTCAAGGATATGATGGTGGTAGCCCTGGAAACCGCTGCCGCGTAAAACGTTTAAAACAGATTAAGTACTTTGAATAAAGTATACAGGTGATTTTTGGTATCCGCGTCTTTAAGGGACACGCCCAGAATATACTCAATCCGCGCAATGCGTTGAAGCAGTGTGTTCTTATGCACAGACAGCTTTCCGGCGCTCTGGGTGATATGCATATCACATAATCACATCGCCGCCTATAAGCCATTCTTTGATGTCCTCCAGCAGGACAAAAAAAGGCCATGAAACGTGCCGAAAAAGGCCGTTTTTGCCGCTTATCAGTTCTATGTTCTTCTTCTTAAAAATGTCCAGTTTTGCAAGGTCCTCTACAAAGATCATGTTAGTCCCCCGGATAACTTAGACCAAAAAGCCGGATTACCGCAAGGGCTGGTACTTTGTTTGTCCTGCGTTTTTGCGTGTCTATAAATTCAAAAAACACCTGGTATGGTAGATCCCGGCCGCGGGGATAGTTTTGGCTTGTAAGTTACGGGGTCCGCAAATGTTCTTCCAGGAGTTTCTTTTTGTCCTCCGGAATGGGGATGCTTTCTCCCTTAATAAAATCATAGTGAACAATCACCGCCGTGCCCTTGGTACAGAGCCGCCCTTCCTGCCAGGCTTCATGGCTTACCGTAAAAGATTTAGTTCCTATCCGTTCCACAAAGGTTCTGATTTCCACATCGTATTGAAAGAAGATCTGGTCCGTAAAATCATAGTCCGTATGGGCCATGATCAGGGACCAATCCTCGTGGGAAAGGCTCAGGGTGGGACAGAAAATACGGAACAGGGGCTTTCGGGCCGATTCAAACCAGACCGCCAGGATCACGTTATTGATATGCCCCAGGCCGTCCACATCCCCAAACCGGGGGCTTACCGTCATCGAAAACATAAAAACTCCCCAAGAAATCCCGATAACCGGATTTTTTCCAAAAGTGAGACCATCAAATTTTCCGAAGCTCCTCGATATAAACTGGGCATTTAAAAATCGCCTCTTTTTAGACCCGCCCGGTCAAAACAGGTTGCACGTTGGCGGATCCCCGGCCCCGGCAATTTTTTTTCCGGGCCGCGGATATAATACCCGCCGCTTGTTCCGGTTTAAGTTACGCAGGAAGCATAATGAACCACTAACCACACGAACAGACTATGATTTGTTCCTGATGTCCGGGTGGCTTGTGGTTAAATTCTTTATGCGTATCCAATCATTTTGGCTTTACCTAGGTTTTACCAGGTACTACGGAGTCTTTTTCCCCCTGCCCGCGGGCTTGGGGGCGTCCTTTATAGCCGCGGGGCCGGCTTGTCCCGGTTTTGCCCCGGTCCCGTAATAGGCGTCCTGGTAGAGCTGTTTTATTTCGCTCAACAGGGGGTAACGGGGGTTGCCGCCGGTACATTGGTCGTCAAAGGCCTGCATGGACATATCCTCCAGGATCTCCAGGAAAGCCGTTTCCTCAATA
>JAITBE010000111.1 GCA_031283755.1 Spirochaetaceae bacterium | reverse complement strand
ACCATTTTTAAAAACTTTTGATTGAAACAACCATTTCTTTCATTATTCTGTTAGGTTATTATAATGTCAATATTTTTTTGCCGCCACCCCCCATTTTTGTGTGTCACCCGCCATTTTTGTGCCTTATCGGAGAAACCCGTGGGGGAGGGGCAATTCCCCGGCGGGGGCTAGACGATCGTGGCCAGAATCTACGCACGCTTTGGCGTGGCGTTCTTTGTATCACGTCGTGCGCCCCCGTCGGGGAATTGCCCCTCCCCCACGGCTTGGCCGGGGGCAAAAATGGCGGGTGGCTTAGACGGGGGAAGAAGCCGGAGGCGGGGAGCGCTGCCCCGCGGGAGCCGGGATGATTCGGGCCTTGGCCGGAGCTATTCGGGACATATACAAAACTGCGAATAAAGAAGAAGAATAACCACGTTGCGACACGAACCACCGGAACAAAGCATAGGAACCAGTGTGTGTTCAGGTGATTCATGGTTACCCTCTTTCCCTTCTCCCATTAACGAGCGCTCCCTAGCTTTTTTCCGCTCCATAGGCTACAATAATGGTACCGGCGGCGCTGAAAACAGCCGCCCAGGAGTAGGTCATGCTGAATTCTATGCGTAATATCGGGATCATGGCCCATATTGACGCCGGAAAAACCACCACCACCGAGCGGATCCTCTATTATACCGGAAAAAGTCATAGAATAGGCGAAGTAGACGACGGTGAAGCCATTATGGACTGGATGGAGCAGGAGCAGGAACGGGGAATTACCATTCAAAGCGCCGCTACCACTACCTATTGGCGGGATTTCCAGATCAACATCATTGATACTCCGGGGCATGTGGATTTTACCGCCGAGGTGGAACGTTCCCTCCGGGTCCTGGACGGGGCGGTGGCGATTTTCGACGCGGTCCGGGGCGTGGAACCCCAAACCGAAACCGTGTGGCATCAGGCGGAGCGGTATAGGGTACCCTGTATCGGTTATGTCAATAAGATGGACCGGATTGGGGCTGATTTTTTTCCGGTTCTGGAGGATGTCCAGACAAAACTGGGAATACGCACCGTGGCCCTTCAGCTTCCTATCGGCAGGGAAAGCGGTTTTGAGGGGGTTATAGACCTCATCGAAATGCGGGAAATCCGCTGGGATTCCGCGATGGAAGGGGAAAAGATGATTTTTGCCCCCATTGCCCCGGAGCGGGAAAATCCTGCCCGGGAATGGCGGGAAAAACTCATCGACACCCTTTCGGTCTTTTCCGATGCCCTGACGGAACGTTACCTGGGGGGCGGGGAAATACCCCCGGAGCTTATCCGGCAGGAACTGCGTAAGGCCGTACTCAACCGGTCGGTACTCCCCATGTTTGCCGGGGCTTCCCGGCGTAATATGGGGGTCCAGCCCTTAATCGACGCGGTGGTGGATTACCTTCCCGCTCCGGATGAGGTGGCCCCGGCGCTTGCCTACAATATCAAAAAAGAGGAAGAGTTGAGAATCCCCTGCGATCCCAAGGGAATGCCCCTGGGGTTGGTTTTTAAAATACAGAATGACCGGGAAGCGGGGAGCCTCTGTTATGTCCGGATGTATTCAGGAACCATCAAACCGGGTTTCGCGGTGTTTAACGTGGGTAAACGGAAACGGGAGCGGGCCAACCGGATTTTGCGGATGCATTCCAATAAATCGGAACCCATGGAGGACCTGTCCGCCGGGGATATTGGGGTTATTATCGGGATGAAGCTGGCCCAGACCGGCGACACCATCGGCAGTGAGGGGTGGCCGGTGGTCCTGGACAAGATGGTGTTCCCCGAGCCGGTCATTTCGGTCTCCATTGAACCCCGGACCATGTCGGAGCAGCAAAAGCTGCGGGATATTTTGGCGATCCTTTCCAAGGAGGATCCCACCTTTACCACCAAGGAAAATGAGGAGACCGGCCAGCTTATCATTTCCGGTATGGGGGAGCTTCACCTGGATGTCCTGGTTACGAAGATCCTCAAGGACTACAACCTGGGGGCCAAGGTAGGTAATCCCCAGGTAACCTACCGGGAATCGGTGAGCAAGGCCGTGGAGCGGACCGAAAATTTCTCCAAAATTATCGGGGGAAAGGAAAACGCCGCCTCCCTTTGCCTGCGGGTGGAACCGGTGGGCCGGGGCTTGGGTAATAAGTATACCTGCGCCGTTAAAGACCGGGACATCCCCGATTTTATTTTTGACGCGGTGGAACGGGGAATAACCGGGGCCTTTACCTCCGGTATCGTCCTGGGCTATCCCTGTATTGACGTGGGGGTTACCCTGACGGACCTCAAATATTCGGAACTTACGGGCACCGAATTTGCCTTTGAAGCCTGCGCCAACCTGTGTTTTGACGAAGCCTGCCGCTCCGCCGGGCCCATACTCCTCGAGCCGATCATGACCGTGGGGCTGATTTCCCCCAAGGAATTTGTGGGGGACGTGATCAGCCTCCTGGTCCAGCGGGGGGGCCAGGTATCAAGCATGAATTCCAAGACCCAAATCGACGAGGTAAAGGCCCTGGCCCCCATGGCAAAGATGTTCGGGTTTATGACCGCCCTCCGGTCGGTAAGCCAGGGCCGGGCCACCTTTACCATGGAATTTTCCCATTTCGAGAAAAAAGCCGAACGCTAATTACTCACCCGTGTTACCCAGGAAGCATAATATGAGCCACCAACCATTCGAACAGAGGTATGAATTTCGAATGAAAGTTCGTGATGACCGGTATGATATGGATTTATTTATCGGCGTTTCCGGTTAAATCAGTGTATTGGCGCCATAAATATCCTTAATAACCGGGAAAATTAAAGAGATTTAACCAAAAACCATCAACAGAACGAAGAAAAGCACGGATTTCAAATGAAAGTTCGTGTGGTTCCGCTGTTCGCGATTAAATTCCTCGCGGTTAAATTTTTTTTGAGGCATATCCGGTTATTGAGGGTTTACAACCGGCTAACGTATATGCAGCACCTGAAAACTTACTTCCAGGAGTTTTTCCGTGTCCAGGGGTTTTGCCAGGTGGGCGTTCATCCCTGCCTGCATGGCACGGTCAATATCCTCCTTAAAGGCATTAGCGGTAAGGGCCACAATGGGGACGGTCTTGGCGTCGGCCCGTTCCAGGGACCTAATGGCGGCGGTAGCCTCATATCCGTCCATAACGGGCATTTGTACATCCATATAGATAATGTCATAGGTGTTTTCCTGCGATTCCTGAAACATGGTAAGGGCGTTGAGCCCGTCCGCTGCCTCGTCAATGGATATTCCCGTAAATTCCAGCAGGTTTTGGGTAATAATCCGGTTAATTTCCACATCATCCACGAGGAGGGCCCGTTTACCCGTCAGGGAACCGGTGGTGTTCTCCAGGGCGGATTCCGGATTTTCCCCGGACTGTATGGGGGATAACCACAGTTCAAAGCTAAAGGTACTGCCCGATCCTTCCTTGGATGTAACCAGAATATTCCCCCCAAAAAGCTGGACTATGCTTTTGCTTATGGCCAGACCCAGCCCGGTTCCTCCGTATTGTTTGGCGATTTGGCCTCCCCCCTGCTCAAAGGGCTTAAAAAGCATTTTTTGGGCTGTCTCGGAAATGCCTATGCCATTGTCCCTGACGATAAATTCCAGCAGGGTCTTATTTTTCTGGTGTTTCTTCTCCAGAATGGTGAATTCGATCCTCCCTAACTCGGGGGTAAATTTCACCGCGTTTCCCAGGAGGTTGATAAGCACCTGCCTGAGCCGCAGGGAATCGCTCTGGTAGACGGCGGGTTTGCTCATCTCAAAACGGGTTACAAAGGCGATGTTTTTTTCTTCACACCGGGGCCGGATGATGGTCTCCACCGTATGGACCAGTTTGAACATATCCACCGCTTCCAGGCTCATCTCAATTTTTCCGGCCTCAATTTTGGAAATATCCAGAATATCGTTGAGGAGACCCAGGAGATGTTGGGAAGATACTTCTATCTGCCGTATATTGGCCTGAATATCTTCCGTATTAGAGACCCCCTGGACTAGTTTTTTCTTGACGATTCCGGTCATGCCGATGATCGCGTTCATAGGAGTACGGATTTCATGGCTCATCCGGGCCAAAAAATCCCCCTTGTGTTCGTTCGCCCGGTTGGCCGCTTGAACAGCCTTTTCCAACAGGTGCTGCTGCTCCACCATCTCGGTCAGATCCATAGAGATGATCACATAGCCGATGATGGCGCCGTTTTTTTCGGTCAGATAGGTGGCGCTTCCCCGGATATACTGTTTGTTTTCCGGATCGTAGAGGATCTCCGCCTCATACCCCCCGAGCAGCGCGGCGATGGGATCGTGTTTTGAACCGGAAGGGTAGACGCTTACTTCTCTGTAGGGCTGACCCAGGACCTGATCCAATGTTTTATTGAGGGTTTTAAGCCCCTGGGTGTTAATATAAATGATGGTACATTGGGTATCGGTGATGATCAGGGGGCCCCGGTCACTGGCCACCAGGCTGTCCGCCATCTCGTCAAAGGAATCCGCCAGGGTTCCAAGTTCGTCTTTGGTCTTGGCGTTAAACCGGAAATGCCGCTCCCCGGAACGGAACCGGGATATGCCGTTGATCAGGGTGGTGATACTCTTGGTGAAGATCGAAGCCATCCAGATGGCGATCAGCACCACCAGGAAGATCATAAGCCCGGCGGAAACGGTCAGTTTAAGGGTGGTATCCAGGATGTTTGCGCTGATGGCGTTCCTGGTTTCCACCTCCGCGTGGGTAAGGTCCTGGTTGGCCTGGGTAATAACTTTATTCAGGGTGGCTTCGGTGGCCATGGCCGGACGCTGGAAATCCTCAAACCCCGCTCCGATAGCCACAAAGCCGAATCCCCGTTTGGACTGGCCGTAATGGCCGGTGTAGTAGGGAATGGTGGCCGCGGTGGTAAGTTTCCAAAGGCCGCTCCACAGGATGAGGAAGGACCCGGAGCCCCCTTCGCTGGTCAGGTCAAACCAGCCCGTACATTGGGGGGCGTGGTTAAGGTAGCGGCCGTCCAGGCCCACCAGACCCTGGGCGGTGAGGACCGCCGCGGGTTTTTTGTCCCTGGATTGGTCCACAAATACGGGCTGGTCCTGGATAAAATCCACATAGGTTTTCCCGCTGGCCTGCCATGCCTGGTAGATGCTTTCCTCAAGCCAGGGCACCTCCGGGTCGCCGGTTTCGGGGTTATAGCCCACGATGGAGTGGTGCCGGGGATGGCAGATGCTGCGGCATTTATAGTCCCAGATAAAGGCGTAGTTGCCCTCATAGGCGCTGGGTAATTCGGTGAAACGGCCGCGCATAGGGGTGGTATGATCGGTAAATTCCATGAGGTGATCGTGGTCCAGGGCGAGACTTACATAGGCGATGATGGGACTGTCCTTCCCGCCGTCTTGGGTAACCGGGGTAACCCACCGGATAAGCCCTTTGAATCGTTTCCCCAGGGGGTTTTCCATCCCCGCGTAGGCCTCTTCCTCCGGGGTAAAGGCCAGCCCCCGGGCCGCGGTGTTTTCAGGGGTATACATGCCGATAAACCGGGAAGGGACATAGGCGCCGATCACATCGGAAACATAGATCTCCCCGGGCTTGAGGTTTTTAAGTTCCTCAAAATAGGTTTCCGCCTTTACATAGGTATTTTTTCGATCGGAAATATTTTTGAGCCTGGGGTCCATCAGGGGGGAGGTGGTTACCTTGATAAGCTCATTCCCCCGGAGGTCTATATAGGTCATTTCCAGGTAGAGGGGCCGGTTTTCGATTTCAAAAACATCCGGGGACCGGTAACGGAAATTGGTATCATTTTCCTGGTTAGACGAAGATATTTGCGGGACCTCCGGGGAAGGGGCCGCGGGGACCCAGGACTTGCCGTCCGGAGCCAATTCCCAGGAACCGGACTTAACCAGGCGGCCCTGCTGGCTTTCAATAAAATGGCGGTAGACCTCCCTCGTGGGGGATAAACCGGCGGCATACAGGATATCCCCGTCCCGCTGATAAAGAAAATTCGCCACTTCATTGGCCATACCGGTACTTATCCGCTCGATATCGTCGGTGGCAAAATCATTGAGGGCTTTTACCGAATCGGTTACGGCGATGGTTCCGGTCTGTTCCAGCGCCGTATTTGCCTTGGCCGTTAGTTCCACGGTCCGCCGGTGCATCTCCCGCCCCAGGGACAGGGCCTGGCGCCAGGCAAAAAAGGTAAGTATGATCAGGGGAATAACCTTAATGACGACAAAAATAATGATGAGTTTGGCCCGCATCCCCAAATCCAAGCGGGCGATAAACCGCTCAATGGAGGATCTGAGCAGATACAGTTTCTCTTTCATTTTGTATACAACTCCACAATACAAACTCAAACCAAGCCCCAAATTTGGATTTTCGACGATTATGGGAAAAGCGGACAAAACCCAATTTTCCCCCTAAATTCAAGGCAGTATTCCCCGGCATGAAATTTTGAAAATACTCTTTTGAAACCGGCCTATTTAAGGAAGGATTTCGGGAGTCTGGTTTAACACTCCGTCGAACCTCCGTTGAAATAAAGCGCGGCTAAAGATGCCGCCGGCTTGCTCCGGGGAGGCTCATTAAGACCCTGCTTTAAAAAGCCGTTTAAAAACCCGGATAATCCAATTAAGGATGCGCCGGAAAAATCCCGGGTTCTTTATTTTATGAAGTTTCCGCATGGCGTCGGAGACTTCTTCGGAACTAAAATCCTGCCGCTGAAGGTTTTCTTCGATCTCATATTCCAGCTTATCTATTTCTTCGGGGATATTGGTAATGACGGCGTTGATAGTTCTCCATCCCAGGGCCCGGGCAGCTTCAAGCCGGCGGCCGCCGGAAATAAGGATATTGTTATTGGTCAATACAATGGGGCATATTTGCCCGAACCGTTTCATGCTGTCCGCTAAAGCGTCAATATCCCCCATGTCTTTCCGGAGCCGTTTTTTTACTTTTATATCACTAATAGGGACCTGCATTTTTTTTCCTTACTTGAAGCTGTTCCAAATCTTTAATTTTTGAAGCGGTTTCCTCAATAAACACCGGCTAGTCCAGCAGCGGATTATAGTCCGGTAACTCATCAATCATAAAATCGAAATTCTCCCCGGAAACCGGGGGTTCTGCTGTTTCGGTTTGCCGAACCGGAATATCCGGCAGATCGATCCGCAGCTGCGGCATCCGCAGTTCGTTTAACAGGGAGTCATCCCTGATGGTAAGGGAATTGGTCCGCATAGTCTCCAGGGTCAGGCTTGATCTGATTCTGGCCTCGGAATGCAGGGTACAGTACTCCCGGGGCTGGGTTCCGGTAAGAAAAGAAAGGGTAATCGTCCCCTCGTTGCAGGCTTCGGTGGGCAATAGCCCTGATTTGGCACAGACCGTTACCTCCACAATCCCCGTGGACGGACGGATAAAATCCTTGGCCGGATGTCCCATATTGAGTTCCCGCATAAAATCACCCCAGACAGGACCCGCCAGGGTGGCCCCGGTCAGGGACAAGCCCAGGGAATTACCGGGTTTGTCAAACCCAAACCAAATGGCGGTGGTATAATAGGGGGTAGACCCCACCGCCCATGCGTCAGACCAGTTCTGGGTGGTTCCGGTTTTTCCCGCGGCGGCGATGCGGTACCGGCCGCCGTTTTCATCCTGGTAGACAAACTTGGAACCGTACCCCGCGCCGGACCGGAGGGTCCCCACTTCCACGGTTTTTTTCAGCAGAGAGGTCATAACATAGGCGTTTTGGGGGCTTATAACCTGGATGTCGCCGCCCATACGCCGCTGCCGCTGTCTGAGTTCCCGTTCCGTATCCAGAACTATCCTGCCGTTCCGATCCTCCACCACCCGGATGGCGATGGGGGTAACTTCCCTGCCCTGGTTTGCGAAAATAGCAAAAGCCCGGGCCATCTGGATGGGGGAGATGGACACAATCCCCAGCCCCATGGGGTATACCCGGGGAAAGGTCCGTTCCCGCTCCCGGGGATCGTCAATACCCAAGAGGTTTGCCGCCCGGTCAATAGCCGCGTCAAACCCGATGGTGTCCAATATTTTAAGGGAAGGGACGTTCATGGATTGGGCCAGGGCATTGTAGAGGAGGACCGGCCCCTTCCATTCACCCCGGAAATTAAGGGGTATATAGGGGGTGCCGTCCTCGTTGTGAAACACTATGGGAATATCGTAGATCAGGGATGCGGCGGTAAACATTCTCGTATCAATCGCGGCGGAATAATACAGGGGCTTAAAGGAGCTCCCCGGCATGACCCGCCCCTGGGTGGCCCGGATAAGCTGGTTGGATTGATCGAATTGAGACCCCCCCACCACGGCCTTAATATACCCGGTCTCGTTTTCAATGGCGATAAGGGCCCCTTCCACCACGTTTTGTTCCGCGGTATTTTTTAATTCCGCAAAGGACGCGTTGGTAATTACCTTTAAATCCGGAATCCCGAAGACCAGGGCGGCCATATCTATCACGGGGTTAATGGTCTTGGTATACCGGGAGAGGGCCTTTTGTTCATTTTGGGCGTCCGCCGTGGCATGGATCGAATTTAAGTTAAAATAGAGGGAAAGGAGGTCCACGATGGGGATATAGGTCTGCTCCGCCCGGACCAGCCGGGAACCCCGGGAGACGGCATACTCCCGGTTCGCTTTAACCAGCCCCTCGGCCATCAGTTTTTCCGCGGTTGCCTGGTGTTTCAGGTCAAGGGTGGTAAGAACCGTATACCCGTCCCGGTAGTAATCCATGGTCCCGTACATCATATCGTCCAATTGCCGGCGGACATATTCGCTGAACCAGGGGGCCGCGTCTTCCCGGTGGTAATAGGCGGAGGTGGACTCCCGGGTATAATCGTAATTATCCCAATATTCGGTAAAGGACGCCTCCGCCTCTTCCCCGGTAGTATAGCCGAATTCGATCATCCTGTTCAGGACCGACCGCTGGCGGTCCATGGCGGTATTGGGGTTGTCCAGGGGGTTGTACCGGGAGGGGCTGGAAAGCTGGATCACCAGGATCGCCGCCTCCGCCAGGGTTATCTCCCGGGCGCTGTGGCCGAAAAAATATTTGCTTGCCGCTTCTACCCCATAGGTACCGGGGCCCATATAGGAATAATTGAGGTAAATTTCGAGGATCTCGTTTTTGGTATACCGCCGTTCCATCTGAATGGCCCACCACAGTTCCCGGATCTTCCGGGACAGGGTCCGCTCGCTCCGGTCCGTGTAGAGGCTCCCCGCTATCTGCTGGGTGATGGTGGACCCTCCCCCCAGGGACTTTCCGATAATCTGCCCTACCGTTGCCCGGGCTATGGCCTTGATACTAAACCCCTTGTGGTTATAAAAATCCGGATCTTCCCGGGCCAGCACCGCATGGATAAGGTGCCGGGGCAGTTCGTTGAGGGAGATCAATTCCCGCTTCTCGTCCGCCGAAAATTCGGTGATCAAAATTCCGTTTACATCGAGGATCTTGGTGGGCAGGGCAGGGGCAAATTCCTGAAAATTCTCCTGATTTTTGATATTTACCGTCTGAGCCAGAGATAAACCCAAGGAAATACCGGTACCCACCACTATGATTATGGCTAAGGCCGCAAAAATGCCGGCCGTTATGGGTCTTTTCATATCATATATCCTGTATCACTCTCACTGATAAAGCCTATGGAAGGGTTCTGTTTTTGTCAAGGGCCGTCAAGCTTGGGCCCAGGCCAAAAAAAGGCCGGTTACGAACCGAGGTTCGATACCGGCCCTGCCCCTTGAGGCAGTCGGAAATATAGTGATTTGGGAGGGGAACTATAGGTCCGACATTATATATATCGGTAGGACCCAAATTTTCCTTAGCGAAATTGATAAAAAGTTGGAGATTTTAACGGTAAATTTGTTCAAACGGCTTTTTTTATGGCGGATCCCGGAAGAGCAGCTTCCCCGGGTCCTGGGCCCGTCCGTTTTGCCGTAATTCAAAGTGCAGGTGGGGTCCGGTGGATTGTCCGGTGCTTCCCACCTTGCCTATCAGGGCGCCGGTCCGGACGGTGCTTCTCAAAACGGCGTGGATCACCGAAAGATGCCCGTAAAGGCTGACCCAGTTTTCCCCGTGCCGGATCACAATGTATTTTCCGTAAATAGGATCCTCCCCCAGGTCCGTTATCACCCCATCCCGGGCGGCGAATACGTCGGTCCCCTCGGGGGCCGCCAGATCCAGGCCTTCGTGGATCTTTACGGTCCCGGTAATGGGGTTTCTCCTCAGGCCGAAGGGGCTGGTAACCCTATAGGTACGCAGGGGAAAACTGAAGTTAAAGTTGAGGAAAAAAACCCGTTCCGTGGGGGAAAAATCCGCGCCGGGGATAAAAAGAAACGCCGCCTTTTTCCCCCCGTGGTTTACGGTGATGGGAACCCCGGATTTTTCTTCCCGGGACGACGAGAGGAGCTGTTCCAGGTCCGATTCGGGATCTTCGGGGATAAAGATTCCCGGTACCGAGGGGAGCAGCAGGGTCCCGGTCAAATTTCCGGGATGGGAGATGCGGTTCAGGGTGGTCAGGGCCGCGTAGGGGATATTACACCGGGCGGCGAGGCTGAAAATGTCGTCGGTTTTATCAGGGACATAGGCATAAACCGTCAGGGCTTCGGCCAGACTGGACGCGTTCTCCCCGGTCCGGGCCCGGTTGGCAATCCGGCGCCGGGCATTTTCCACATCCGCCATGTACTGGTTAAAACCCAGGTCCCGGACATCCAGCCGGGTTATGACGGGAAGATTCGATTCAACATTTTCCGCCCCCAAGGGGGATAATCCCGCGAGAAAAACCCAAAGCCAAAAGATTCCTGTTTTTTTCATTCCCGTTATACCTGTCCGCAATTTTATAGTAACAGAAATGAACCTGTTCGAGAATCCGGCCGGCCTCCAGGGCAAAAGCATTTACTTTTTGATCGTTAAAATTTCCTTGAATTCACCGGAATTTCCAAGAAAAACTAACCACAAAGGACACGAAGGACACGAAGGACACGAAGGACACGAAGGACACGAAGGACACAAAGGACACGAAGGACACGAAGGACACGAAGGACACAAAGGACACAAAGGACACAAAGAATACATGAAGCAACACATTATTCTTTCCTTCTGCGCCTTTGTGCCCCTTTGTGGTTAAAAATTCTTCAATGTTTTGGCAAATTTCAGCCTCTGAAAAGTAAATGCAGTGGCCCTGGGCCGGCTTCGAACAAAATTTGAGGTTTCCCCATAATCAGGGGGCTTCTGAAAACTACCGTCTTCAGAAGCCCCCGTGCTCTCAAAACCCGCCTTTCGGCGGGGTCAGGTTATTCCGCCGCGATAGCTTCTACCGGGCAAACCGAGGAACAAGAGCCGCAGTCCTGACATTTGGCAGGATCGATCCAACGGGCGTTTTCCTTTTCGGAAATCGCGTCCACCGGACATTCACTGTCACAGGAACCACAATTAATACACGCATCTCCAACTTTGTAAGCCATATAATACCTCTCTATATTTATGGTAATATTTAAGATACTATATGGACTGATATTTTGCAACTCGAAAGAAGAATTGTCCCGGACCGCCGGTTTTTCCGGCAATATCCGGGGGAAAAATGCCGATAAAAAATAAGAGCCGAGGATCAATTCCCACAGGATGGTTAGGGTTGGCCGCGGAAAAACGGTCAAAAGTCCGTTTTAAACCCCGGTTGGGATTGAAAACGGGCCGGCTGTAAAAACAAACCGGATTTCTCAGGAAATCCTGCAAGGGGTTCATCATGAATGTTTTTGTTCTGCTTGTGCCCGCGGCGGTATTTTTACTGATCCTTTATTTCGCCCTTTCAAGAAAATCCGGTCCCCTGGTAAAAAAGGCGGCCCTGATTACCCTTATCATCCTTACCCTTTCGGTGGTTATCAGCCTGCTCCTCATATTCAGCGAATCTTCCGGGGAAACCCTGGGAGTTCCGGTCGAGTCCAGCCCCGATACACCGGTCAAGGCCAATAGTACCAACATACCGGCTTTGATAATTTTCGTCCTCCTCTTTTTGCTTTTCCTGGGGGTAATTATCGTTACCCTCCTACGGGAGCGCCGGGAGACCGCGCCGAGACAACCCGCCAGGTTGTCGAATAAGCCGGTATGAAGTATATTCAATACAAAGGCATATTAAAGAAATTACCGTCCCGGAGGCCTGTCCGGGACCTGACTTGAGCGCGGGACTATTCCCCGGAAGGGATTTTATGCGCCGGAACAACCGGGGAACAGGGTAACATCGAGCCCCCAAAGGTTTTGTCCCCCATGTTTGGCAGTGCCGTGATGACCAGAGGAGTGTTCCCTATGCAGATAGATCTGATCCCCCGGCCGGTTTACCTGGAGTACCAAGAGGGTTTTTTTCAAAACGCCGGCCTCCCCGGCATAGGGGGGGACCGGGTTTTTCAGGGGGAAATGGCCCTGGCCGCGGAGCAGTTCCGCCGGGACCTGGGGCTCCCCCCGGGGGAGGCTCCGGGAAAAGCCGCGGTGGCGTGCCGGGAGGTTCCCCCCCTAAGGGAGGGGGAACAGGGGAAGGAAGCCTACCGCCTGACCATTACCGCCGGGGGGATCACCCTGGAAGCCTCCGCGGGGGCGGGGATATACCACGGGCTTCAGACCCTCAGGCAGCTCATCCTTTCGGGATATGACCATAACACCCTGACCATCCCCGCGCTGACCATAAGCGATTACCCCCGCTTCCCCTGGCGGGGCTTTATGCTGGACGTATCCCGTCATTTTTATACTCCCTCCTTTATCAAAAAGCTCCTGGATGTCCTTTCCCTCCACCATATCAATGTTTTTCATTGGCATTTAACCGACGATCAGGGCTGGCGTTTTCCGGTCCCGGCCTATCCGGAGCTTATCGAAACCGGTTCTAAACGCCGGGACCTCCGGAATCCCCAGACACCGGAGCTAAAACAGTTCTACACCTCCGGGGAGATCCGGGAGCTGGTGGCCTATGCCGGGGCCCGGCATATAACCGTGGTCCCCGAAGTGGACCTGCCGGGGCATACCAAGGCGGCGCTGGCCGCTTACCCCGAACTGGGCTGTACCGGCGGGCCTTATCAGGTGGATGATCAGCACGGGATTTTTTCCGATGTACTCTGCGCGGGGAACGACCGGATCTTTGACCTGGTCGAGGCGGTTTTTGATACCCTGGCGGAATTTTTTCCCGCTCCCTATGTGCATATCGGGGGGGATGAGGTTCCTGTTTCCCGGTGGGAAGCCTGTCCAAAATGCCGCCGCCGGCTTGAGGAGCTGGGGTTTGAGCGGCCCCGGCAGCTCCAGGGGTGGCTCACCGCCCGGTTTGCCCGGATGCTTAAGGAGCGTTTGAAGATCCCCCTGGGCTGGGACGAGGTTTTGGAGGATACGGAAAAAATGGGGCTTCCCCCGGAGCTGGTGGTCATGTCCTGGCGGGGACGGGAAGGGGGCGTCAAGGCCAGTTCCGCAGGACACCCGGTGGTGATGTCCCCCAGTAATGACGGCTGCTATCTTGATTACCGGAACTACGACCTTCCGGAAGAACCCGGAGCGGGCTCCCGGATAACCCGGGTATACGACACCTATATGACCGATCCCGTTACGCCGGAGATGACCCGGGACCAGGCGGCCCTGGTTCTGGGGGGGCAGGGAAATCTTTGGTCCGAGTTGATCTACGCCGGCCGGTGGGCCGAATATATGATCTTCCCCCGGATGTGCGCCTTGGCGGAGTCCCTGTGGAGTCCTCGGGAATTAAAGGATTTTGCTTCCTTTTCCCGGCGGCTTCCGGCCCATCAGAAACGGCTGGATATGCTCAATATTTTGTCATACCGGGGACCCCTGCAATAAGTTTGATAGGGGGCTTGTTCAAAACCCGGTTGGTTTTGCGGCCCCACCGTAAAGGAGTAGCAACGATGTTGATAAGACCTTCAGTGGAGTCGGATGTTCCCTATTTGTACGATATCTGCCTCAAAACCGGGGATGCCGGTAAAGACGCCTCCGCCCAGTTTCATGATCCCCACCTTCTGGGGCACTATTACGCGGCGCCGTATCTTTTTTTCGACAGACACTTGTGTTTTGTTATCGAGGAGGATTACATCCCCCAGGGGTATATTGTCGCCGCCGGGGACAGTTTCGCTTTTTACCAATGGATGGAAGAAACGTGGATGCCCCCCCTCAGACGCCGGTATGCGGCGCCTTTTCCCCAGGAATGGGCCAAATCGGCATACGAACAGAGGCTGATAGACCAGCTTCAACAATCCGTAATCCCCTCGGAGACGGCCTTTCCCTGGCTTTCCCGTTATCCCGCCCATCTCCACATAAACCTCCTCCCCGCCGTTCAGGGGAAAGGGCAGGGGAAGGCCCTGATGAATACCCTTTTCGCCGGGTTAGGGCAGAAAAAAATTCCCGGAGTTTACCTGGGTGTGGTAACGACCAATACCGGGGCCATAGGATTTTACAATAAAATCGGCTTTTCAGCCTTGCGGGAAGAATCCTGGGGGATTACCATGGGAAAGGAGCTGAATCATGGACTTTAATACCTTAACCGGCCTCCGGTATTCGGTACGGAAATTTAAGGACCTCCCCGTGGAGCAGGAAAAACTCGATCTGCTCCTTGAAGCCGCCCGGAATGCCCCTACCGCGGGGAACCGGCAGCCCCAGCGGATATTTCTTGTTACCCAGCCCGGGGGGCTTGAAAAAATAGACCGGTGTACCTCCTGCCGGTTCGGCGCCCCCGGGGTGTTTCTTGTTTGTTACGACAAGACCCAATGCTGGGTGCGGCCCTTTGACAAGCAGGACAGCGGCATGGTGGATGCCAGTATCGTAACCACCCAGATTATGTACCAGGCGGCGGATCTGGGGCTGGGTACCACCTGGGTGATGTACTTCGATCCCCAGGCCGTGGTTAGGGAGTTTGCGCTCCCGGAGACCATAGTCCCCGCGGCCATGTTGATCTTCGGCTACCCCGCGGAGGACGCCGCCCCGGCGGACCGGCATTACCAGCGGCACCCCCTGGAGAAAATTCTTTGCCGGACCCTGTAGGATGTGAGGTTTTGAAACCGCCTTGTTTTGAAAAGGCCGCTATTTTTTAGAGTGGAGTTGTTGTGGCATATATAAAAAACCTGTTTGATAAAAATTTTCTGGAATATGCGTCCTATGTCATCAAAGACCGGGCCATTCCCGATGTGGAGGACGGACTTAAACCGGTACAGCGGCGGATCCTCCATTCCCTTTTTGAGCTGGACGACGGCAAGTACCACAAGGTGGCCAATGTGGTGGGTCATTGCATGAAGTACCACCCCCACGGGGACGCTTCCATCGGGTCCGCCCTGGTGGTACTGGCAAACAAGGATTTTTTTATCGACCGGCAGGGGAATTTTGGGAATATTTATACCGGGGACGAGGCTTCCGCGGCCCGGTATATCGAATGCCGGGCAACTTCCCTGGCAAAGGACATTTTTTATCACCCTAAACTGACCCCCATGGTGGATTCCTATGACGGCCGGAACCAGGAGCCGGTCCTCTTTCCCGCCAAGATACCGGTGGTCCTGGTCATGGGCGCCGAGGGTATCGCCGTGGGGATGTCCACCAAGATCCTGCCCCACAATATCATCGAGGTCCTGGAGGCGGAGAAGGCCTGCCTTTCGGGGAAAAAATTCCACCTCTACCCGGATTTTCCCACCGGCGGCATGGTGGATGTGTCGGATTACCGGGACGGAAACGGCCGGGTCCTGGTGAGGGCCAAGCTGGATACCTCGGATCCTAAACGGATCCTCATTCGGGAACTCCCCTTCGGAAGCACCACCGAAAGCCTTATCAACAGCGTGGAGACCGCCGCCAAGGCGGGGCGGATCAAGATCCAGTCCATCAACGATTTTACCACCAATAAGGTTGAAATTGAGATCAAACTTGCCCGGGGAGTCTATTCGGAAGAAACCGTAGACGCCCTCTTTGCCTTTACCGAATGTGAACAGTCTATTTCGGTGAACCTCCTGGTGATCCACAACGGCCTCCCCGAGGTGATGACCGTTACCAGCGTCATACAACACCACGCCGGGCAGCTCGTGAAGATCCTCATCAAAGAACTGGAACTTGAAAAAAAGGAGCTGCTGGATAAATTTCATCAGCGTACCCTGGAACGGATCTTCATTGAAGAGCGGATATACAAGGCCATCGAAAAGATGAAAACCGCCGAGGGGGTCCAGAAGGCGGTCCTGGAGGGCTTTAAGCCCTTCCTCAAGGAGGTGGGAAGCCGGGGGGTGAGCGCCGAAGACGTGGACCACCTGTTGAAAATTCCTATCCGGCGGATATCCCTTTATGATATCAACAAGGCAAAGGCGGAGATGCTGGAGATTCAGAGCCGGATCAAGGAGATCAACGGCTGCCTGAAAAACATCACCGCCTACGCCCTGAGCTTTTTGGACGGCATCATCGCCAAGGTCAAGGCCAATGATGAGCTGGGAAGGGGGGCGCGGAAAACCAAGGTCGGCGTTTTTGATAAGGTGGATGTCAAGGAAGTGGTTCGGAAGGATCTGGAACTTAAATACGACCGGAATACCGGTTACCTGGGAACCGCCGTAGCCGGGGAGATCCTGGCGGAGGCATCCCCCTTTGACCGGGTCCTCGTCCTCCGGGCGAATGGGACCTATGCGGTGACGGACCTGCCGGAAAAGGCCTTTGTGGGGGTCAATGCCTGGTGGATAGGGGTGGCCGACAAGGAAGTGCTGGGCGCCCTGGTTTTTACCGTTATCTACAGAGAAGCCGAAACCGGATATCCCTGTATTAAGCGCTGTGTCATTGAAGGGTGGATTATGAACAAGGATTATTCCCTGGTCCCCGAGGGCGCCACGGTACTTCATGTGGATGTCCGGCCTAAATTTTCATTTACCGTCTATTATGTACCCAAACCCCGGCTTAAAATTACCAAGGAAAATTTTAAAGCCCAGGATTACCTCGTCAAGGGGCTCAAAGCAGGCGGGGTACGGCTGGCGGCGAAAGAAGTTAACCGGGTAGAGACGAAGTAGGAGGGGACTATGGACGCCGATATTGTATTTGATACCACCTCCGGTTTTTCCGAAACTGAACAGCGGGAAATCCTGGAGAATATAGAGGCTATAACCCGGAAGGATCTGATTGCCCCGGCGCCGGACAAACGGAAGCTTGAGGCGAAAAAACGGGGAGGGAATTTTCCCCTCCTGGTGAACCTCGGCGGGGTCTTGTTATTGGCCGGCGGGGTCCTGTTCCTGGCTTTTTTTTACCGTCAGGATGAATCGGAACTGCGGGGAGGAAGCGCCGCCCTGGGCATGACGGATCGGAAGCTTATCCGGGAAATCCGGCGGGCAAATGAGGCCCGGATCCATGAGAAGGAACGGGAAATCTCCGATATCCTGGCCAAACTCTCCGGGGTTGACGGGGACCTTCAAGCCCTGCAATCTTCCATAGAAACCAAGCTGGGAGAACGGGAGGCGGAACTCCGGCGGCAGATGAACCAGCAGCTTGACAAAGAACTGGACCGCCTGATCAATCAGGACCTGTCCGAAGCGGCCATCGCGGAGCAGATGAAGGTTTTTGATGAACAGCAGATAGTCCGGATTAACACGGAACTGGCCGCCTACCGGAAGGAACTGGACGCGGAACGGCAGGCCGCGGCGCTTGGCCTGCAAAAGGCCCAGGAAGAATACCGGCACAGTCTCACCGTGCTTCAGTCGGAACGGGCGGGGATCCTGGAGGCATCCCGGATGAGCGAAGCAAATCTAAAGGCCCAGTTGGAAGCAAAAAACGGGGAGATAACCCAACAATATGAGCAAAACCGGGCGGACTTGACCGCTGCCCGGGAGGAACTGCAGAGGCTTACCGATGAACAGGAGCGGGCCTTCCTGGTGGAAAGGCAGATGAGCGGGTTTTATACCGTGGTACAGGACCATATCCGCGGGGGGACGCCGGAAAAGGCCGTGGAAACCCTGGGCCTTATGCGGGAATTTCTTGAAACCCCCGCGTTTCAGACCATCCGGGCCATCCAGTCCCAAAAAGAAGGCCATTTGGCCGCCATAAATACCCTGTCCGTTGCCGTGGAGGGGCTCCTGCTGGCGGGGCCGATTTCCCCGGCCGTTGTCCCCCCCCCGGCCTCCCTGACGGAGGAGGAAATCGCCGCCCTGGTGGAAGAAAACGCCGCCCTTACCCAGACCGTCGCCGATCAGACCAAGGAAATCACCGCCTACCGGTCCCAGGGTACGGATCTGACCAGGTCCATCCGGGAATTTGAGGGGACTATCTCCACCTTAAGGACCCAGAGCGCCGCCCAGGCCCAGACCATCAGCGCCCAGGAGCGGGATCTCACCACCCTGCGGGCCCAGAATACGGCCCAGGCCCAGACCATCAGCGCCCAGGAGCGGGATCTCGCCACCCTGCGGGCCCAAAATACGGCCCAGGCCCAGACCGTCAGCGCCCAGGAACGGGATCTCGCCACCCTGCGGGCCCAGAATACGGCCCAGGCCCAGACCGTCAGCGCCCAGGAACGGGACCTCGCCGCCCTGCGGGCCCAGAATACGGCCCAGGCCCAGACCGTCAGCACCCAGGAGCGGGACCTCGCCACCCTGCGGACCCAGAATACGGCCCAGACCCGGACTATCACCGAGCAGACCCAGCAGATAAATACCCTCCGCTCCACCAATACATCCCTGTTCCAGGCCATGGAAAACCTTCAGCAGGCGCTGGATACGGCCCGGCAATTACAGGAAAACCAGTAGCCCGGGCAGCCGGCCCGGAAGCCCGGCGCGGCCCAACAGGCGTATTGGACCGCGCCGGGAAAGGCTGAAAAATCGTAAAAGAGCCGAAACCGGCGCGATTTTTCGTGACAAATAAAAATTGATCTGTTATACTATCCACCGTTACGGATAAGTGTCTTAAAGTTTAAAGATTAAGGCGCCCTATGGTGAAGTAAAACTTCTAAAACGATTTTATGAAGTTTTTGGCGTTTATCTTAGATTTTATTTCCAAGGAAGGGAGTGTAAAATGGCAGGCAGCAAAAAATTTAAGGGCATCCTGGTATTGGTGCTGGTATTCGGAGTTACGGCGTTTGGTTTTTCCTTCGATGTCAAATCCTTCCCGTCTCCGATTCAGAAAGGTGATATCCTTATCAGCGGCGGATTTGGGCTTGGGCTTTTTTTCCCGATAGTAAGTGGGCTGGATACAAGCGCGCTGATCGGCGGGACCGTGGCGGTGGATTATGCCCTGCCCATTAATTTCGCCCTCACCGTGGGGGGTGAGATCGGATATTCCGGTACCCGGTTAAAAGCCGTTATTGGCGATGACCCGGATGTTTCTCTGGGGGAAATACCCATTATCGTCCGGGTCGCGTGGCACCCCAATTGGGAGCTTAAAAACCTCGATACCTATATCCTTGCGAAGGTTGGATTCGGCATCGGTTTTTGGACCGGCGATGATGCTGATGACAGTAAGCCCCCCTACGGAGTTATCTTTGGTTCCGACATAGGCGTCCGGTATTTCTTTACCCCGGCCATCGGCGCGTTTGCGGAAGTAGGGTACGAATACCATTTGCTTAGATTTAAGGACGAAAGTGATCAGTGGATAACGTACACCTATGCCGCTTACGGCATGAAATTCCTCACCCTGGGCGTAACCTTTAAACTATAAGCGGCGGAAATAAGTACGAGGGGCTTTACTACCTGTTTGAAACAGCCCCTCGCCCAAAACCGGTTTTAGCGTCGGGAGTCAGGAAGCCGGCTGCTTTCGGATAACCGGCGCTATTTTGTTTTCATCACCTCTACGCCGTCCCACCCTTCCGGGGGCGGGGTTAGGGCGTAATTTTTACACCGGGCCAGGAGGACCTTCGCGATAAAGTCCTCGGGCAGTAAGGCAATGACCGCTTGGAATTTGGCGGCCGCTTCCTCAAAGGAACGGCGGTAGTAGGCCGCCATTCCCTCATTATGTATAGCCCAGGCCCGCTCCTCGTTGCCGGCGACAGCACGTTTGACGGTGTAAATTTTGACCCCCCGGGTTTTCCCTTTAACCGCCACCGTGTCAAGCAGGCGGGTGGGGAGTTTTTCCTTTATTTCCGCGTAGATGGTTTCGGAGATCAGGATCTCCTGATGGTAGGGTTTGGTAAGTCCTTCCATACGGGAGGCGAGGTTTACCATATCGCCGATAACGGTGTAATCCATTTTCCGTTCACTGCCGATATTACCCACCGTCACAATGCCGTAATTGATCCCGATACCAATGCGGAATTCGGGTTTCCCCAGACCGCGCTGGGTTTCATTGAAGTCCCGCAGGGTGTCGATCATATCAAGCCCCGAAAGAACGGACTGAAGGGCATCGTCGTCGTGTTTAACCGGGGCGCCCCAGAAGGCCATGATGGCATCCCCGATGTATTTATCCACGATCCCGTTCCGGTTCATGATGACATCTACCTGGCCGGAAAAATACCGGTTCAGGGAATTGACCAGATCATCCGGGGCCATTCCCTCGGAAATGGTGGTAAAACTCCTGATGTCGGAAAAGAGGACCGAAAGAATACGGTTATCCCCCACCAGCATGGACTCGGGGGCGGCAAAAAATTTATCGATCAGGTCCTTGGGGACGTACTTCTGAAAGATCTGGCGGATCCGCTGTTCTTTTTTCCGGGCCAGGACCGCGTCAAAGGCGTATCGTTTGATCTGGGAATAGGCCTTTTCCAGCTCGGCGATCATCAGGTTAAAGGTATGGGCCAGTTGTCCGGTTTCATCCCGGTATTCAACTTCCACCCGGGCGGACAGATCCGTGGAACCGATGATGCGGTCCATGGTTTTGACCACCCTTCCCAGGGGGGTGGTGAGGAGCCTGGCAAAAAAGAAGAGCATCAGTATGGCAGCGGCCGACGCCGCCCCAATCATAATCAGGGTCTGGATCGTAATGGAATCAACGTCGCGGTAAAAAGCGGTATTTTTTTCGGTTAAGAGGATCCACCATTGAAAGGGGGTAAAATGAAAGGCCCGGATAACCCGTTGGGTTCCCCCGATGGCGGCGTTAAAGAGATCGTCATCGGCCTCCTCCAGAAGTCCGAGCAGGGCCGCCCTTTCATCCTCTGAAATATCAAACTCCGAGGTCGCCATGACGACCGCCCCTGCTCCGTCCAAGGCAAAGATAAGTTCCGTATCACTGAGGATAATACTTCGGGAATAGGCCTCCACCGCGTTTTCCGCGGCCAGGACCATATCGGGCCGGCCCGAATAGTTGTTTTCCACCAACAAGGCCCATTGGTTTTCCGTATATTTCTGTAATTCGTTAACCTTAAAACTAAAAAATTGCTGGGTTATGCGGGTTATCCCCTTGGCGGCGGCGAAATACGAAGCGGCCCCCGCCAGAACCAGGGTAACGATGATCAGGGGCAGCACCACCAGGATAATTTTAGAGCGGATACTCATAATAGATACTATACTACCCCCCTCAAAAATAGCAAGGGGCGCATGTGTTTTGCCTTTTAGGCTGAGTCCCGCTGGGGCGGGGGGCTTGGGCCGCGGGGGGGCGCGAGTAGAGGGGGGGGGGACAGCAACCTGTAGAGGGGGAGATTGTGTTTGAAAAAG
>JAITBE010000103.1 GCA_031283755.1 Spirochaetaceae bacterium | reverse complement strand
GGGGTCATGTACCGGGGGGAACTTATGGAAGAGGCCCCTGCGGGGGAGCTCTACCGGACCGCCCGCCACCCCTACACCCGGCTCCTCTTTTCCGCGGTTACCGGCGCCGCGGCGGAGGCCCCGGCGGCCGTAACGGAACTCAAAACCCCGGTAACCCGGCTCGCGGGCTGCGCCTTTGCCGAACGCTGCCCCCTGGCGAAAGAACGCTGCTTCCGGGAACATCCCGAAATGCGGGACCTCGGAGGAAACTCCGGGGAACAGAACCCGGGGAAACCCGGTAAAAGCCATAACTCCCACTGGGTCCGGTGTTTTAAGGCCGGATAAGCCTCCGCGATGACGGAGTATGTCCCGGCTAAAAGTAAATATCCCGGCCCGGAATGCGAATCGCCGGTCTTGACTAAAGACCCCCGGTAGGGTATAGCATTAATGATAGTGGTAAACAAAGATATTTTTTCTCCTAATCTTTCGGATGTTGTTTGGGAATGTCCTATGCCGGATTTTTGGCCGGAGGGACACCGTAAATACCGCTACAGGCCGGCGGGCGGTTAAATTTGACACCATTACCGGCCCGGTAAAAGCCCTGCGGGGCTTTACCAGTACGGTTGTTCTTTCCGGCTATTTGGAAGAATCCGCAAGCGGCTGTGACGGCCGGTTATGGGGAAGAAGGCGTAATCCACATTCAGGATAAGGGTGTATAGCAGATCTCTAAAATATTTCCGCTCGAGTCAGTTTTTCCAAAACGCATTAGTTTTAAGGAGGAAATTTTGTCTACGGATCAAACAGACGGGATCTATCTTTTCCAGGGGAATAATCTGATTGTGCCGGAGGATGTTTTGGAAATGTCCGGTTTTCGGGGACTTCCTCCGGAGCGGATCCGGGGGGCCTTTGGGGAAGTGGTTCCTTTTTTGGTACCCTCTGTGGATGGAACCCATACCATTCCGGGGTATCTCCTGGATGATACGGTAGCCCTTCCCCCTCACTGGTGTTCTTTATCTACCCGTTCTGCCCTTTCCCTCATGGCGGCGGAGGCGGGGATCGGAGAAATCCTTGACGGCAGTGGATTAATCGGAAGATTTTTCCGGATTTATCATATTATGCAGTGGCGAAGGGAATCGGTTTTTTGCGGGAGCTGTGGAACCCGGAACGGGGATGCCCCGGTTGAACTTGCCCGGCTCTGTCCTTCTTGTGGCAGGCTGGAATATCCCCGGATATCTCCGGCTATTATCGTCCTCATTTTCCGGGAAGACGGCAAGATACTCCTGGCCCATAATAAAAAATTCGCCGGCAAGGTTTACAGTCTTATTGCGGGGTTTATCGAAGCGGGAGAAAACCTGGAGGCCGCTGTAAGCCGGGAAGTTCGGGAGGAGGTTGGTCTGGAGGTTCGGGATACGACCTATGTAGCGTCCCAGCCCTGGCCCTTCCCCAATTCTTTGATGATCGGTTTTAAGACCTGTTATGCCGGGGGTAGGGTTACTCCCGACGGGGAAGAAATTGAAGATGCCCGCTGGTTCGGCCGGGAGGAGCTCCCCGACCTTCCGGGGTTCGGCTCGGTCTCGCGGTACCTTATCAATCTCTGGATTGAAGGGCGTTTGTAGATTTTAGTAGTTGATTCACCTCCGGCTAGGGTTTATAGTTAGAAAGGGAGATAACCATGGGGATAGCAAGCCTGCTTGAACTAAAACCATTTTATGAGATCGTAAAAACTATGGGAGGCCCTCCTAAGGATACGGTTCCTTTTATTGGGTGTCCCCGGCAGCATCCCTCGGATAAAAATAAAATTATCCTTATTTATGATCCCCTGGGGGAAAACACCAGGATCCTGGAATTTAAATTTGAGGATGTTCTCTGTGTAGAAGATGTCCTTTCCGCGGTTACCGAGGCCGGGGAAGGGGTGCCGCTGGTAAAGTTATGGATCCGTAAAGGGGCCCATGGGGTTATTTTAGAACCCTTTGAGGTGGAGGATTCGGTCCCCTTTGCGGCTAAATACCAGGATAAACTTGAAGGGGTTTTAAGGTCCTCTGTTCCATGACCCCTCCGGAGGGCCGGTATTTTATCCCTTCCCCCAGGGAGGAGGGATGTCAACGGATCCAATGTACCCTTTGTCCCCGGTCGTGTTTTATTCTGCCCGGCGCATCAGGCCGGTGCGGGGTTAGGATTAACCGGGATGGGGTAGGGACCATCCCCTTTTACGGTCGTATCACCTCCGCAGCGGTGGACCCCATTGAAAAAAAACCTCTTTACCATTACCGGCCCGGTACTTTTATCTTCTCCCTGGGGTTCCTGGGCTGTAATCTTTTTTGCCCCTTCTGTCAAAATTGGCATATCTCCCAAGGTGTCCAGGCGGATACCCGGCCGCTTTCCCCGGAAAAAGCGGCGGCAGCCGCCCATGCCTCCGGGTGTACCCAGATTGCTTATACCTATTCGGAACCCCTGATCCATATTGAATATCTTCTGGATTGTATGAAAATCGCTCATGAATGGGGAATAGCCAATGTACTGGTGAGTAACGGGTGTTTACAGGGAGACGC
>JAITBE010000056.1 GCA_031283755.1 Spirochaetaceae bacterium | reverse complement strand
CAATGATACTTAAACGATATTTTAGTTTCATAAACGTTCCTTGGATAAATAAAAAAGATTCTCTGCCGTCAACCGTGATGAACTACAGAGTATTTCTCCGTCAAAGCATTGATAACGGGAATAAAAATATAGCAATACAACAAATAACACTAACACTAACACTAACCGCAGGAAAAAAGAGCAGTTAAAATCAACATTTTTTATGAAAAACAAACGGCAGATGATTTTTTGTAATATAAGAAACTACCCATCTTCATTAAAAAATACAATCCTTTCCGTAACACTCCAAAACTGCTTTTTACCTAATGTAATTATACAAGTATTTATCCCCCTTTGTCAAGAAAACGAATTGCGCCATAATTAATCCAACCCGCTCCTATCTTCTGAACTTTTACGGTTCACCTTGACAGGAGGTTCTTTTATATTCCCTTAAATGTCAAACGGTTGGGGTTCCCCGAAAAGCCGGGGGATTACCGATCGCATCAAAATTTCCGTACGAAATCCGTCCGCTTATGCGGTTAGACCGGACTATTCAGAGCTCCGCATGCCGTCCATGGCTGCCCGCTCGTCCCGGCGCTCTACGCCGAGACCGGAGTACCCCTTCTATCCCTTGGGTGGCGGATTTTGCAGCAATGAAGAACCCAGGAGCAAGCTCCTGGGTATCTTCGTTGGAGAGGAAATTTATTATACTGGCCTGGTCCATACCCCGATCCGAAAATTGGGGTATACTTTTTCAGTGGTGGTAAATTTTCCGGAGCAAGCTCCGGGGTATGGACCAGGCCTTCCAATCAAGGGTAAATAAATGTTAAACCTTAACTCCGCTTGAATTAGGCTGTCTATCATGCTAACTCTTTATGTAGTAACAAGTTATATCTATACAATAGAAAACCTAATTAAGTTTTCTGTTTTAGCCCCATAATTATTGTAATTCTTTGTATTACAAAGAATTACAATGTGCAGGCTTGCCTAATATGAGCGGAGTTAAGGGGTAAATTACTGATTAGCTAAGCTCTAAGGCTTGATTTAGACCGGTTATTTTGGGTATCATAAGAAGATGTTCCAAAACTTTAGTTTTGGGTATAGGCTCATTAACGCTAAAACACATAAGGAGAACATAATGGAAATATCCGCCCTTCAAAAACTCCGGTATACCTATAAGCCAAAACTTCCCGTTGGGTTGTCCCGCGGGGTTACGGAGATAGCCCTTGAATTAGGCGATCCTACCGAATCCGTGTCGGATCAGGGGGAACTACGGGAGCTTTTTAAACATACCTATGGTAAACCCCTGGTAACTTTTGTTACGGGAAAAAATGACAAAATACAAAGGAAATTAACCGTGGGTGTAATTCTTTCCGGAGGTCAGGCCCCGGGAGGACACAATGTTATTGCCGGACTTTTTGACGGCCTTAAAAAAGGAAATGCCGACTCAAAACTTTATGGATTTCTCGGCGGTCCCGGAGGGCTTACGGACAACAAGACCCTGGAAATTACCGGAGATTTTATCGATAAATACCGTAATACCGGCGGCTTTGATATGATAGGTTCGGGGAGAACCAAAATTGAAACGCCGGAACAATTTGCCGCGGCCTTGGAGACAGCCAAAAAACTTAGCCTGGATGCGGTGGTTATCATCGGAGGGGATGATTCCAATACCAACGCGGCCCTCCTGGCAGAATATTTCCTAAGCCAGGGATCGGCGGTCCAGGTAATCGGATGCCCCAAAACCATAGACGGAGACCTGAAAAATCAATACATCGAAGCGTCCTTTGGTTTTGATACGGCGGTAAAAACCTACAGCGAACTCATCGGAAATATAGAACGGGATGCCAACAGCGCCAAAAAATATTGGCATTTCATCAGGCTCATGGGCCGTTCCGCAAGCCACATTGCCCTTGAATGTGCCCTGCAAACTCAGCCGAATATCTGCCTTATCTCTGAAGAGGTGGAGGCGAATAATTTTTCCCTGAGCCGGATTGTGGATCAGATCTGCGGCTCCGTAGTAAAACGAGCGGAAAACAAAGAAAATTTTGGGGTGGTTTTGATCCCCGAAGGGGTCGTGGAATTTATCCCGGAAATGAAAAAACTTATTACCGAGTTGAACGATGTAATAGCCATCAACGCCGAAACCTTTGCCAGGCTGGAGGGCTTTGAAGATCAGCGTATATGGCTTGAGGGTGTCCTTTCCCCCGGTTCCCGGTCTCTCTTTCAGAGCCTTCCGGAGGAGATCGCTAAACAACTTCTTATGGATCGGGATCCCCACGGTAATGTACAAGTTTCCCGGATTGAAACGGAGAAGCTTCTCATCAGTATGGTAGAAAAAAAACTTTCGGAACTCAAAAAGGCCGGGACCTATGGCGGGAAATTCAGCGCCCTGGGACATTTTTTTGGGTATGAAGGCCGCTGCGCCTTTCCATCGAACTTTGACGCCGGCTATTGTTATGCCTTAGGATTCAGCGCCTTTGTACTCATCGCCTCGGGGCTTACCGGTTACCTTTCCAGTGTACGGAACCTCACCGCCCCGGCGGACCAGTGGATTGCCGGAGGAGTACCCCTTACCATGATGATGAACCTGGAGCGCCGGAAGGGTTCCAAAAAACCGGTAATCAAAAAAGCCCTGGTGGATCTGGAGGGAGCGCCCTTTAAGACCTTTATTGAGGCCCGGGATGCCTGGGCGGGGAAAACCAGTTTTGTTTTCCCCGGGGCTATTCAATATTACGGCCCGCCGGAGGTCTGTGATCAGCCGACCAAGACCCTCCTGCTGGAACACCAGAGCGAAAGCCGGTAATTGAGTTGGTTTCAAAATCGGCTGTTTTATTACAGTTCTTACCGTTTCTCAAAATAAAGCCTTACGAAGTGCGTTTTTTACGGCTGCCGGACAAGTGAAGCTTGTCTTTTAAAATCATGGGACTGTCCAGGAAGTTGATTGCTTCCCGGCCGGCTGTGTCCCTACGGTTCGATGTATTTGTTTCTCTTTTAAGGAGGGATATTATGAAAAAAAGATACTTTTTTGCCTTATGGTTAATACTCCTAGCAGGAACTGGCTTGACGGCCCAATCCGGAATGGATATTCCGGGAACAAACGAGAATCTGTCCCGGGGAAAAACCGGGACGGTAGAGGTGAGCCGGAAAACCCTGGTTCCCCTTAAACGTATAGCCCTTTTTTCCTCCGGGGTTGCTTATTTTGAGCATCAAGGGGATGTTTCGGGTTCCGCGAGGATAGATCTTCCCTTTAAAATAGGGGCGGTTAATGATGCCCTTAAATCCCTGGTTATTAACGATCCCCGTTCCCCTTCCCCATCGGTGAGTTACCCTTCGGAGGAGACCCTCTACCGGACCTTGAAGAGTCTCAGGATCGATCTTTCGGGGAATACCGATATCGCCGAGCTGTTACGGGGGCTTACCGGTGCGGAAATAGAGGTATATACCTCCAGTCTCATTGAAGGAAGGATCCTGGGGATCGAATACCGGTCAATGACGCCGGTGGAAGAATCTTTCCCCAGAGGCTCGCCGGAGGCCTGGCTTTCCCTCGTTACTCCACTAGGTATACGGGCGGTGGGGCTCCGGGAAATAAACCGTTTTGTTTTTAAAGATCCGGAGATCACCGCCGACTTAAACCGGGCCCTGGACCTTATCAGGGATTCCCGGGTTTCGGACACTCGCAATCTGCGGATAGAACTCCCCGGTTCATCCGACCGAAACATATCCATAAGTTATGTGATCCCCGCTCCGGTGTGGAAGGTTTCCTACCGGCTGGATCTGTCCAGGGATAAACCTTTCCTCCAAGGTTGGGCTATTGTGGATAACGCCGGAGATGTGGATTGGAATGGGGTGGAACTCTCCCTGGTTACGGGGAAACCGGTCTCCTTTATTCAGAACCTTTATCCTCCCTACTATGTAACCCGGCCGGTGCTGCCCCTGGCAATCGCCGGCGCCGCCGAGGCCCGGACCTATGATTCGGGCTATGCGCCGATTCAAGCGGATAGAAGCGCGGCTAAAATCCGGTCTGCCCCCCAGGCGGAATATGCCGAGGAATCCTATAGCGCGGCGGCGGAAATGCCCAGGCCGGCCCCCAATGTAGCCGGAGGAGTTATGGAAACCGCCCGGCCTTCGATAGCGGGAGAGCAGTTTGAATTTACCCTCCGGCACCCGGTCAGCCTTGCCCGGCAGCAGAGCGCTATGCTGCCCTTGGTAGAGGGGGAAGTCGGGGTGGAAAAGGTTCTCGTTTTTTCCGGGGCAAATGCCGCAAACCAGGGGAGCACCCACCCCGTCATTGGCGCGGAACTGACCAATACCACCGGGATGCGGCTTCCCGCAGGGCCTATTACGGTTTTTGACGGGGGAACCTATGCCGGGGACGCTCTGATAAATTTTTTCCCTGAGGGGGAAAAAAGGCTCATCGCCTATGGGGATGAACTTTCCGTTAACGGCAGTGTAAACTCCTCTATTTCCCGGATGGTAAGCGCCGTCACCGTGAGCCGGGGAGTTATGACCATTTCCCGGAAAATGATTTACGAAAAGGCCTATATTTTTAAAAACAATTCCCGGGAAAGAAAACGGCTTATTCTGGAGCACCCGCTTACCCTGAACGCAACCCTCTCCGAGCCCGCTTCTTTTTATGAACGGACCGATGCTCTCTACCGTTTTATCCTGGCCCTTGATGCCGGAGGGGAACATTATTTTACCGTAAAAGAGGAACGCCCTCTGGCCGAACGGATCACCCTGGCCCAGCTTGGACTTGAATCTCTCGTGTCCTACGCATCCAATGGTGAAATTCCTCCCGCGGTACGAGCCGCCCTGACGCAGGGGGTGGAACTCCAGCAAAAAACCGTTGCGGCCAAAACAGCCCTAACCGCTCTGGAAACCCAGCGGACCCGGCTTATCGCAGAGCAGGATCGGATCCGGCGGAATCTGGAAGCTGCGGGAAACCAAAGCATCCAGGGTCAGGACTACCTCCGGCGCATGGCCGTCATGGATGGGGAAATCGATGCCCTCAATACCGCCATGGCCGAGGCTGAAAAAAATCTTCGGGATGCCCAAAATAACTTCGATGTTTTTCTGGGTTCAATAAATTTATGAACTGCTCCAAGGGTTAATATTTCCGCAGTAGTTCCATGGGGGGTATTTTCCCTGCCCTATGGGCGGGAATCCAGGAGGCCAGCATGGAACAGAGAATCGTAAAAAGGCCAATAAAAAAAATCATAGCCCAATCAATGGTGATGGGGATGATTTCAAGGTAAAATCCGGGATCGAGGATCTTAATCGTTCCTTCCCGGTTAAAAAGGGATGAAAAAAAACCCAGGACGATTTCCAGGCCATGAACGAGGGAATTGATGTAATTCCCTATAATAAGGCCCAGGGCAATACCGATAATAGCCCCTAAAAGACCGGTTAAAAAAGAACCGCAGAGAAAAATCCGGCTGATTTCCCGGGGATTCGTCCCGAAAGCCTTGAGGACCGCGATGTCCCGGCTGCGTTCAATGACCAACATAGACGTAGCGGAGGATACATTAACCGCCGCCACCACTACGATAAGGGCCATAATAAAGAGGAGAAGCTGCCGGGTAGATTCATAGGATTGGTATTGGGAATGTTGTAGTTCCTTCCAGGTATAGATTCCAAAACCAGGCCCCAAGGTTTGATAGAGGGATGCGGCAACCGTATTAGCATCCTTATAAGGATCGGCTATTTTTACAATGAGATGGGTATAGGATAATTCCGGCGACAGAAACTGTTTACCCCCTTCATAACTCATAATACACCAAAGGGAATCCAATTCCCGGTACCCGGAAGAAACAATACCCCGGACGGTAAAGGGCAGAAGCCGGGGAATATTCCTGCCGTCTTCGGTCACCCGGATGGTCATGATTCTGACGGTATCCCCCACCTCAACCCCCGCGGACTGGGCCAGTTCCTCTCCCAATAGAACCTCCCGGGGGGATTCAATTTTTGTAGTTCCCGAAAGGGTAACAAGGTAATTACCCCGTTCATCATTATTCCAAAAAGCGGGATCCACCGCCCGGATAGCGGCCCCGGTCTTTCCCGTTTTACCTACCAAGACCCCCAAACCCTGTTGTTCAGGCCAGATTCCCCGGATTTTCCCGATTCCGGACATACGGGGGATCAGGTCCTCAATATCCCCGGGAGTCCTGAAGTTATACACCTGCAGGTGGCCGGTCCCCAATTCAAGATACCGGTCGGTAATTCCCCGGATCATACCATCCGCCACGATAAGGGTAACTATGATAGGAATAAGACTGAGGGCTATCCCCGCCGCCGCACCCCTGAGGTACCGCCCCCCCTCACGGGCCCTGCCGAGAAGGTACCGGAGGGCAACGAAAAAACCGGAAGCAAACCTCACCGCCGGTCCCCGCTTATTTTGGTTTCCCGGAGGATACCCGCTTCCAGAGTATAGCGGAGTCCGGCCCGTTCCGCCACCTGTTCCTCATGGGTAACCACGATCAGGGTTTTACCCCATTTTTCCGCCCCGGCGTATAAAAGCTCCGCTACCACCAAGCTGTTCACCGGATCCAGGTTCCCCGTGGGCTCGTCCGCGAGAATTATATCGGGGTTATTAACCATGGCCCGGGCTACCGCTACCCGCTGGCGTTCTCCTCCGGAAAGCTGAGAAGGGAAGTGGTGGATCCGGTCATTCATCTTTACATCTCCCAAAAGAACCCGGGCCCTTTCCAGGGCATCCTTCTTCCGCATTCCCGCCATATACGCGGGAAGCATGACGTTTTCCAGCGCGGTAAAATCCTTTAATAAATAATGAAATTGAAAAATAAAACCCACCTTGCGGCTTCGGTAGGAACTCAAGCCGCTTTCCGAAAGTCCGGTAATTTCCACCCCTCCTACTTCAACAGACCCGGAATCAGAACGATCAAGACCGCCCAGGATATTGAGGAGGGTACTTTTCCCGCTGCCGCTTTGGCCGCTGACGGCGGCGGAACTCCCCTCGGGTATGTCAAAGGTGATACCCTTGAGAATATGCAAAATTTCCGCACCGGACTTATAATCTTTGACAATATTCCGAACCGATACCAATATGTTCTTTTCGCTAATTTCATTCATAACGAAGCACCTCCGCCGGCCTGGTCAAGGAAATCTTCCTTGAGGCAAACCAAGCCGCCAAAACGGCGGATAAAAAACCAAACATGAAGATCAGCAATACCTCGTGTGGAATAACCCGGGAGGGAATTTCTTTGATATAAAAGATCGTTGGAGAAAAAAAAGCAAACCCCGCATCCCCCAGGGCGCCGGCACCGAATAACGAAGCGGATATAAAATTACACAGACCTATAAACCCGTTGACCACGGTCTCAAGGACGGTAAAAAAAACGCCGATGTTAAAGGCTAAAATAAGACCCAGGAGGGTTCCAAGTCCTGCTCCCGTGATGCCGATAAAAAAACCGTCCCAAACAAAGATAAGCCGTACCGCCCGGTCGCTCCCCCCCACCGCCCGGAGCAACCCGATCTCCTCCCGGCGTTCCAATACCGCCTTCCGCTGGGCCTGGAAGATATTGAGCCCTACCACGATAAAGATGAGTCCCACTAAAACAAACATAAGGAGCTTTTCCGTTCTCAGGGCGCCAAAAAAAGCCCGGTTGTAGTCCCGCCAGGATTTGATCGTATAGCCATCATTAAATTCAGGAAGCTCCCGGAGCCGGGTGACTATCCGCTGATCCTGCCAGCGGTTTTTAAGTTTTATCCCCAGGGAAAGCGTATCCTTTCCTGCAAGTACAATGGCTTTATCCAGGTTGATAAAGGCCCAACCCAGATCATATTCATAAAACTCGGTTCTGAAAATTCCCGTCACCGTAAAAACGGAATCTTCCGGGGAAGCATCCTCGGGGAATATCCCTGAAACAGAAAGGAAGGAGAGTTCATCCCCCACATCCACATCAAGCCGCCGGGCCAGTTCTACCCCCAAAAGTATGGAATCGGATCCGTGTATGTCAAAGCTCCCCCGGACCATATCGATTTTTTTTGCCATCCCGGCATCCTTTTCCAAGGCATCCGGGGGCAGCCCCCGAACCACCGTCATCTGTTGTCCTCCCCAATTTCCCCGAATTATACCGGTAAGTTCCAGAAAAGGAAGGATGACGGTAATCCCCGGAAGGGCGGCGGCTTCCATAAACCGGCTCTTCTCAGCTTCCGGAAACGATTCAAGCCGTATATGAAAAGAAGATATTTCCAGGATACTTTCGATGAACCCCAGCTGGAATCCGTTCATCACCGCCAGGATCACCGTTAATGCCAGAACACCGATAAAAATTCCCAAGGCCGCTAAGATCAGGGATGAATTGGATCGGTCTTTCCGTTTTTTTGAAATATACCGGGTCGCTACAAAACCTATCCATCGGAAGCTGCCCATTAGTTTGCGGCCCCCGGCCGGGAACGGATCTGTTCTTCGGATATTTTACGGCCCTCTTCCCAGATCGCCCTGAGGACAGGCCGTCCCTGTATATATAAAGTCTCCACCTCCCGCGGACCTTCGACCCGGACCATCCGTTCCAAAACACCCTTGTTATAATTCCGTTCCTCTGTACGGTCTCCCTCATCATTGTATTCATATTCGATAAGCCGATCATCTTCTCCGGCAATCCAATGTACCGACTGAATTTTGTTCTCGGACCAAGTATTTTTGATTTCGCCTATGACCTCGTCTGCTTCATTATACCTGGTTTCTGTGAGGATCCTTCCCCGGCTGTCGGTGGTATATACGACCCGGTCGCCCCGGTTTATAAAAACATCCTGTAAAAAAATTGAGCTATAAGCATCATTGGGGCCGATAAAATTTCCCGGTCTACCCACGTCAAGTACCATATGGGGAAACCGGAGCCTCTCTGCAGGGACATCGCTGTGATATATCCGGTTAATTCCCCGGAGAGAAGAGAACCGGCTATACCGGTAATAATCGGTCCATAGATTCTGAGTAATTTCTTCTTCCTCATCGGAGGGGGGAATTTTGAGCCTGGTTTCGGTTCTGATAAGGATCTTATTCTTATATGCGTAATTGATTGTTTCATCGGAACCATCGTTGTTCAAACGGTGTTCTTCCACCATAAGGTTATCTCCATTGTAAATTTCAATAAATCCCGGAGGCCCCTGGGATGTATCCTCCGATTCTTCCTCTGAATTGGAAGCGTCTTCCCCGGCGGGGGCTTCTGGGGGGGGGACAAGCACCGCGTTCAACCTTGTTTTTCCCCCGGTGTCTCTAAATATCCATTGCCGCCGGGATTCCTCACCATTTTCATAGAGAATACGCCGTTCAATCAGGAAAGCGGCATTATAGTAACCTCGTATCTGGGGGGGCAATTCCGAAGCCGGAACCGTTTCAACGGAAAGGGCATATTTTTCCCGCAGCGCAAGCCGGGAGAAAGCCGGCTCCAGGGCCATTCCCGCGGCGTTAGAGATATACCAATCCGCTGCCCCGGCGATCCCCGCCGCCATCAAAAGGAAAAGCGGGAGGCTATACCACCCCTTAATGACCGGCCTCCTTTGATGACCCGCCGCTTCTTAGAGAAGGTTCCAGGCCCACAAGATTTCTTGTGTATTCCCGGGGATCAAAAAACTGGAGGTCTCCATACTTCTCACCATCACCTATAAAAATCACCGGAAGGTGGAGTTCCCCGGCTAAGGAATATACTACCCCTCCTTTGGCGCCGGAATCGTATTTGGTAAGGATGATCCCGTCCAGGGTAACCGCTCCATGAAAAATCTCAGCCTGGGCCAGGGCATTCCTGCCGGTGGTGGCATCCAATACCAGCCACTTCACATAAGATCCCCCTGCCGCCTTGGATTCAACCACCCGGTCTATTTTTTTTAATTCCTCTACCAGGGCGGTTTTGGTATGCATCCGGCCGGCAGTATCGGCGATGATCACTTCCCCGCCCCCTGCCTGGGCGGCTTCTATCGCGTCATAAACCACCGCCGCGGGATCTCCCCCAGATTTGTGGGCAATAACCCGGCACCCTATTCGTTCTCCATGGATCTTAAGCTGATCGACGGCCGCCGCCCGAAAGGTATCCGCCGCCGCCAGGATGGGCCTTCCCCGGCTCAGGGATAAGACCCGGTGGGCCAGTTTTGCGGCGGTAGTGGTTTTTCCAACGCCGTTCACTCCTAAAAGAAGGATTATCCCCATCTTTTGAGGGCTCAATACCGGTTTCGCAGGGGATCTAAAAAAGTCATATATGGAATCGGCCCCCTCCGAAAAATTTGGTTGTAAAAGCCCCTGGATCAAAATTTCCGCCAAAGCAGAACGTACCCCTTCCCCGTCGTTTATCTTTTCTTTTTTGCAATGTTCCTTGAGTTTATCCACGGTTTTAAAGGCTTCGGCGGCGCCAAAATCCCCCTCTACCAGGAGATCGGCCAGGTCTTCATATAATTCATCGTTAATTGCCTTTTTTAGCCCAAAAAAACTTTTTATACGATTGGCAAAACTATTTGTCGCCATAAAAAATATACCCCCTATTTTAGCAAGGGAACCGCGTCTTCGCTGGCGGTAGAAATATAACGGTAGGTCCGGTATAACCATTCACCGGTAAAGAAACCGGTTATCGCCATAGCGCCGAGGGCAAAATAAGAATTGTGAAGGAGTGAATTTGAACTTTGAAGATACAAACCGGGATTCTGTCCATAGGTAGTGGGCGCATAGGCGGTTGATATTCCATAGAGTAATACGGTCAAAGGCAGGGCTACCCAGAACCGTCCCCAAGCCCCGTAAAAACCATGCCTCGCCTTTTCAACCCGGTTTTCTTCGGGAAGATAAGGCATGGACGGTTTTAACGTGATGAGATTTCCGGACCGGTTCGGCACAGCGCTAAAAGCCACCGAATCGGTACTTCCCCCGGGAGTCTCAATCCAGATATATTCATAGTGATTTTTGGGTACCATCATGCTTAGGGGAGGTTCTCCAATAAAAAGGGCGCCCCGGTACAGAGCCCCCCTAGGGGAGGTATCGGGAACACTAATGTCAAACTTTTCCTGCGGGGTGGGGGGTAAGGTGATCGACAAATCCGTAAGTTCCCCGGAATTAAGCTCCAACGGGATGGAAATCAGATCGTAGTTTTCCGCAAAGGCCTCTATGATTACTTCTCCCGGAGGGTATTCTAAAACAGATGTCTTCCCCAAACCCGCAAAGGAATTCTGGATCATGATGAGCGCATCTTCGGGATCTGTTTTAACCGTCACCATAGCCGGAAGGGTTCCGGAAATCTCGCCGGCCAAACGGTTCGCTAATTCAGTCATGGCGGAATTTATATCTTCGGGAGAAAAGATAATAGTATCCTCATAGATAAAAGAACGGGTATAGAGGGTATACAACTTAAGATTCAAGTTTATCCGCCCAAAATATTCCAATACCTCTCCCCAAAGAAAAGCATCGGCGCTCTGATTTACGCAGAAGGAATATTCCTCTCCCTCCCTGGGCGGAGGGGGAAAAGAACCGCTGCGGTTGGCCTCGGTAAGGATAAATGCCGGTTTGGCAGTAATGGGGGGACTTTCACTTTCCGTTTTCTCCAGTGCCTGCTCAAGTTTTTTTATTTCCTCTTCAATAATTTCCAAGCGGCTTCGGTATTTCCAATCCGGCTCACCCTTAAAGATCAGAAGGTCCCGCTCGTTCCGTTTCGCCATAAGACTTTTAGCCGCTTCGGTCCTGGTTTTGGCCCAGGCTGCCCCCTCGTAATAGGCGTATTCCGGAACAGACCGTTCCCGGCGTTCCACCCGGTTAAGGGCGTAAACCAGGTCCCTTGCCAAAATATCTCCGATAAACTGCCGGCCGGGGGGCAATTTCGTGATATCCAAGGCGCTGATACAGAGGGTCCACTCCGTATTAAGGGGTTGTTTCGGTTCTTCCTGGGTCTTTCCCCGTCCGAATACAACAGGAACCGAAACAAATAAAAAAACGAGGGAACATAAAAAAATAGTCCGGGGATGATTGCCCTTTGTTTTTTTATACATGGGAGTTATTCCAAGCAAAGCGTAAATACTCCTCTATAAAAAGATCTATGTCTCCATCCATTACGGCCTGGATATTACCAATTTCGGCCTTAGTTCGGTAATCCTTGACCATGGTATAGGGCTGGAATACATAGGACCTGATTTGATTTCCCCAGGAAATATCCTTTTTTTCCTGGGCAAACTTTTCGTTTTCCTTTTCTTTTTCTTGCCGGTAATACTCATACAGCCGGGCTTTGAGCATACTCATGGCGATGGCCCGGTTTTTAATCTGGCTCCGTTCATTCTGACAGGCCACTACGATCCCCGTGGGGAGGTGGGTAAACCGGACGGCGCTGTCGGTCTTGTTCACATGCTGTCCTCCGGCGCCCCCGGAACGGTAGGTATCCACCCGGAGATCTTCGGGGCGTATATCCACTTCTATGGAATCGTCTATGACCGGGAACACGTACACCGATGCAAAGGAGGTATGCCGCCGGGCATTAGCGTCAAAGGGGGATATCCTCACCAACCTATGCACCCCGGATTCTCCCTTGAGGTATCCGTAGGCATACTCCCCCTCTATCCGGGCGGTGGCGGACTTGATCCCCCCTTCGGCTTCCAGGCGATCCACCTCCTCTATGGCAAAGCCCTTTCGTTCCGCCCAGCGCAGATACATCCGGTAAAGCATCTGGGACCAGTCGCAGGCTTCGGTTCCCCCCGCGCCGGAATGAATGGTAAGGAAACAGCCGTTGCCGTCCACCTCCCCGGGCATGAGTTCAAAAATATTCCGTTCCTCATACCGGGCGGAAATTTTCTTTAAAGAAGCTTCTATTTCCGCTCCCTGGGATTCGTCACGGGCCTCTTCGGCCAACTCATGGAGTACGGCCAAATCCTCAATTTCCGCCACCAATACTTTCCAGGGTTCATACCGGCTTTTGAGGGCCTTAAGCTCCCCCATGGCTTTTTCCGCCTGGGCCGAATCGTTCCAGAAATTACTTTCCCCCGCCCGGGCTTCCAGGGCGTTTATCCGCTTCCCAAAGGAAGCTTCCTCAAAGACGCCTCCAGGTAGCATAGATACGGGCCTTTAATTCGGTAATGGGTCCCCCTAATTCGGATAACAACATAACCACTCCTCTCCGGGCATAAACATATTTTATAGAATATGAAAAAGCGCCGGTTAAGTCAAAGGGTAATTATCAAGGCGCCGGACAAGACATAGGAATTTTTATCCCCCTGCCTGCCTTGCGCCCATAATTACCGTGCCCATGGAAAACTATGGCAAACAAGGCCCTGGGGGGCCCTCCTGTCCCGGCGTTAATTCCGTAAGGATAACGATACAAACAAAACCAAGGAGAAGTGTATGAAGACAAGACCAGTAGTATGGTTCGGTTTCGCCGCGTTATTATTGATCGCGGCGATGCTCGTCATGACAGGCTGCGACAATGGCAGCGGAGGCAGCAATGGGACTGTTGACCTGAGCGGCACCACATGGAAAGGGAGAGCGGGGAATCCTAATGAAAATGAGACCGCGCCGGTCACGGTCGAATTCAAAAGTGCCGTAACGTACACATCAGTTACTGATCACGGCACAGAAAAAGTGACCACTAACGGTACTTATACGATACAGGGTGATAAGATAACCGTTATAGACGACACCCTGGGGACACTTACGGGTAAATATACGAGCACTACAATAACCATTTCCAACGAAGATATGGCTGCAACGCTCACCAAACAATAAGCAGTCCCTTTAAACCGGGTAAAACGGCGGCCCTGACGCCGTTTTACCCGTAACCGCGCTCAAATCAGCGCCGTTTCAATATTTAAATTCGCTCTCCCCGATAAATTCCCTGAGGATACTCTGCCCCGGTACAAATTGGGGGGGTATGGGGGCGAAATTTTCAAGGAAAGAGAGGAGCCGTACCGCCTCAGAGTATTCGCTTATATCCGGCTTTACCAGACGAAGCAGGGGGTCCGCGTAGAATTTCAGGACCGCCAATTCATAATCCAGGGCGGAATTAAAGGCCATATCCGCCGCGTTCTGGAAGGGGAATATGTGTTTTCGTTCACCCCGTTGAACACTGGGCCACATCTTGATGGTACCCACGGCGCTGTTTCCCCGGAATTGATAATCCCGGACGATCCGCCGCAAAAGCCGGTTGTCGCTGGTGGGGATCCGGTT
>JAITBE010000215.1 GCA_031283755.1 Spirochaetaceae bacterium | reverse complement strand
GTATCGGCCCGGCCTTCAATTACCGGTTCCCCCCACCCGGTGATCCCCTGGTCGGTCTCGACCTTGAGGAACAACCAGCGGGGAGGAACCTTGTACAAGGTCATGGCGGTAATTTTCATCGGCAAACTCCTTTCTTGTTATTGTATGCAAAAATCGCAAAAATGGTACAAAAACGGGAAAGATCCTGCTCTTTTTCGGTGTTCATAGTAATCAGGACTATCCCTCTCTATTTAAAACCGGGAGGTTCTTTTCGTCAATACTGTTCATTCTACTATCATCCTGTAATATGGAAGATCTCAGGACCTATATTCGTAAAAGCGGCCTTGAAATAAACCCTTGTTGCTTGGAATGAACCTTGAAAAAAGAGACCGGATTTTGAATACTTAACCCATGAAACTATCCATACCCTATCTAAACAAGAGCTTTCCCCTGGAAATACCCAACGAAAACCTCCTTGCGGTAGCGGAACCCAATGATTTTAAGACGGCCGGAAGTCCGGCGGAGATCCTTGCGGAAGCCCTGGAACGGCCCTATGGTCCTGCCGGCGGGCCCTTTTCCGTGGCGGAGAAACGGAGCGGGCAGGGCCTGACCGAATTTCTCCGGGGAGGGCGCCGGGTTCTGGTTATCATCAACGATGCCACCAGGCCCACCCCTACGGAGCTTATCCTTACGGCCCTTATTCCGGTCCTGGAGCAGGGAGGGATCAAGACGGAAAATCTTACCCTCCTCGTGGCCACCGGCGCCCACCGTAAGCCCACCGAAGAAGAATACCGCCAGATCCTGGGGAGCTTCTATGATACGCTCCGGGGCCGGACCGTTCATCACGATGCCCGGAAAGATGAGGATATGGCCGACCTGGGGCGCACCCGAAACGGCACCCCCATATTACTCAACAAAAGGCTTTTTGACGCGGACCGGATCATCGCCACCGGAAGCGTGGAACCCCACTACTTTGGGGGTTTTACCGGAGGACGCAAGGCCTTTCTACCGGGGATCGCGGCCTTCCGTACCATAGAGGCCAACCACAAGCAGGCCCTGTCTCCCTTGTCCCGGTCTCTGGCCCTGGAGGGAAACCCGGTCCACGAGGACATGATGGACGCCCTCCCCCTGATAAGGGCTCCCATATTTTCCTTTATGACCGTTCTGAACAAGGAACAACAGGTGGCCGCGGCGACAGCCGGGGACCTGCTGGTTTCTTTTTATGCCGCGGTGGAGATCGCCCGAAAGATTTTCTGCGTTTCCATCCCCACCAGGGCGGATATTGTCGTTTCGGCGGCCAAATTCCCCATGGATATAGACCTCTACCAATCCCAAAAAGCCATCGACAATGGGGCCTTGGCCCTCAAGGATGGGGGGACCCTGATCTTGGTTTCTTCCTGCCGGGACGGCATTGGGGACGAAGCCTACGCCCGCCTTATGGCCCAGGCATCAAGCCCCGAGGACGCCCTGGAACGGATCCGGCTGGGATATAAATTGGGATATCATAAGGCCGCCAAAATGGCCGCGGTTTCAGGCCGGGCAACGATCACGGCGGTCGCGGAACTTTCCGCGGAACAGCTCAAGGCCCTGTTTATCGAAAAGGCCCTTTCCCCCCAGGAGGCTCTGGAGAGGGCCTTCAAAACCGCCAGGGACAAGGGGATCCCCTGTCCCAAGGTCCTGGTATTACCCGACGGCTGTGTTACCGTACCCGAACCGGCTCTATTGTAAAACCACCGGGAAAAAACGTACAAATCCAGGGCTTTCCAAAACCAACCGGTTTTGGGGAACGGTTTAGTAAAGAGGCCTAAGTAAGCAATTATCTGGGTTGTGCCGGCTGGACTATTCGCTGAAAACGGTCCGGGTATCCCGGAATAGGACCCCTCGTTGAAGTATCCAGAGTCTTGGCCCCGTAAATTCACGAATTTGAGGCTGTTTCAAAACTTGAGGCTTTGAAACAGCCTCATTTGACATTCCCCGCTAGATCATCTAAGATGATTAAATTGAGGTTCTTTCCAATTTTGATATGGGGACCCTTTGGCGAAGGGAAGTTCCGCCGGGATTTGCGGAGCTTTCCTGAGGTTATTTCCGTTTATACCCGAAAAAATGCCGGGTATTTTGTCTGCCTGGGAAGGGCGAAATCATGGAAACCGTTAAAAAAATAGTAAGCCCCCGGGCCTTCAGTTTTCGGACAGGTTGTTTTGTCTGGTTCCTCCTGGCGGCTCTTGTACCGGCGGCGGCTCAGACCGATCCGGTTCCGGAGGGGATCGGGCAGGGAAGGGTTTGGATCGTACCGGTCCGGGGGGATATTGAACCTTCCATGGCGGCCTTTGTACGCCGGGAGGTCCGGAAAGCCCTGGCCGAAGATGCCGCTTTTATTATCTTTGAAATTGATACCTTTGGGGGCCGGGTGGATTCGGCCTTGCAGATAACCTCCTTTATCACTTCGATAAAAAAAGCCCAAACCGTTGCCTGGGTACAGAACAGCGACGAATCCATGGGGGTAAGCTGGTCCGCGGGGGCCCTTATCGCCCTGTCCTGTTCCCGGATCTACATGGCCCGGGGAACCTCCATAGGGGCGGCGGCGCCGGTAACCGTCGGGGCGGACGGGCTTGCCGATGCCGCGGGGGAAAAAACCGTCGCGGCGGTCCGGTCCCAAATGGCGGCCCTGGCGGAACGGAACGGCCATCCCCCGGGAATAGCCCTGGCCATGGTTGACCTGGATGTGGAACTCTGGGAGGTTTCGGTGAACGGCGAGGTAAAGGTCCTCACCCTCACGGAATTGGAACGGCTTGAGCAGGAGGCTCCCGGGGGAGAAGGACCGTCCCCGGCGATAGAGCGCCTCTCGGTGATCTCCCCCCAGGGAAAACTGCTCTCCCTTACTGCCGGGGAGGCCTGCCGCTTTGGCCTGGCCCAGGGTTTTGCCGATGACCGGGACGTCCTCATCACCGCCTTGGGCGCGGAAGGGACCATCATCGAAAGCAGCCCCAGCGCGGCCGACGAGGCCCTCAGCTTCTTAACCTCCGCTCCGGTACAGACGATCCTGATCATCCTGGGGATCGTGATGCTGTTTCTGGAAATCCAAACTCCGGGGTTTGGCATCCCCGGAGTAGCGGCGATCATCGCCTTTCTTACGGTGTTCGGCTCCAGCGCCTTCCTGGGGAGGGTGGAGTCCCTGGAGATTATCCTCTTTCTCCTGGGCATCGGCCTTCTTTCGGTGGAGATTTTTATCCTTCCCGGTTTTGGGATTGCCGGCATCTCCGGCCTGGTCCTGATTGGCATTTCCCTGCTGTTTTCCATGCAGGACTTTGTAATCCCCCGGTTTGAATGGGAATGGGGCCTCCTGGGCCGGAACGCGGTGGTGGTAAGCGGCGGTCTCCTGGCGGCCATTACGGGGATCGCGGTCATCGCCCTGCTTGGACCCCGGATCAAAATTTTTGACCGCCTGACCCTGAAAACCCGGATCACCGGGACCGCCGGCGGGCCTGTTCGTTCCGAGGGCGCCCTGTCCGGGGAAGAAGCGGAAGGCGAGGAGGATTACAGGGCCTTAAGAGGGAAAACCGGCATCGCCGCCTCCACCCTCCGGCCGTCGGGAAAAATCGAAATTGAAGGCCGGCTTTATACGGCGGAAGGGGACGGGGTGTTTATCGCGCAGGGAAGCCCCGTCGAGGTTGTCCGGGTACAGGGGAACCGGATCGTGATCCGAAAAAAGTGAGAAAGGGGACGGGAAAGGTTTTCTCTGACTCCTCCCTTTTAACTTTATAAATTAGAGCTTTCCCACAAACTGAAGTTTTGGGAAAGCTTCACCATCTTCTCTCTTAATTTAGGAGGATTTTATGTTTGATTCGCTTGGTTTGCTTATTGTCATAATTCTGATTGCGATTGTCGCCCTGGGCTTTTTGCTCTTGTTTTTCCGGTTTTTCGGCCTCTGGTTCCGGGCCCTCCTCTCGGGCGCCTATGTGGGAATGGGGAAGCTTATCGGTATGTGGCTCCGGCATGTGAACGCCGGAATTATTGTGGATTCCCGGATCATGCTTTCCAAGGCGGGGATCGAGGTGGATTCGGATATGCTGGAAACCCACTTCCTTGCCCGGGGGGACGTGATAAAGGTGAGCCGCGCCCTGGTGGCGGCGAATAAAGCCAATATTCCCCTGCCCTTCCAGCGGGCCGCCGCCATAGACCTGGCGGGCCGGGACGTGTTGGAGGCGGTACGGACCAGCGTTAACCCCAAGGTCATCGACTGCCCGGATACCAGTAAGGGGAAGCATACCATCGACGCGGTGGCTAAGGACGGCATTCAGCTCCAGGTAAAGGCCCGGGTTACGGTGCGGGCCAATATCGAACGCCTGGTTGGGGGCGCCACCGAGGAAACCATCATCGCCCGGGTCGGCGAGGGAATCGTTACCACCGTTGGTTCCGCGGCAAGCTATAAATCGGTGCTGGAAAACCCCGATACCATCTCTAAGACGGTTTTTGACAAGGGCCTGGACGCGGGGACCGCCTTCGAGATCCTCTCCATTGATATTGCCGATATTGACGTGGGGGCCAATGTGGGAGCCAAACTCCAGGCGGATCAGGCCGAAGCGGACAAACGCCGGTTCCAGGCGGAGGCGGAAAAACGCCGGGCCGCGGCCCAGGCCCAGGAGCAGGAGATGATCGCCTTGGTTCAGGAAAACCGGGCCAAGGTGGTCCTGGCGGAGGCGGAGATCCCCCTGGCCATCGCGGAGGCTTTTAAAAACGGTCATTTAGGGGTGATGGATTATTACCGTCTTAAAAACATCCAGGCCGATACGGATATGCGGACTTCCATCGGGGGAACCGCTTCCACCGACAAATGAGCGCCCGCACAAGGGGGCCTTAATTTTATGGACAATTTTTTTGATAATATCCTGATATATGTTCCGATTATTTTCATAATATTATTCCGTATCCTGGGGATGCGGAACAGGCCTAAGCGCCCTCAGGCCGCCCCCCGGGAGGAGACGGCCGAACCGGTCGAGCCTCCCCGGAAAAAGCCGCCGGAACGGCAGCCCCGGAAGGAACCCCCACGGACAAACAAAATTCCTTCCCCGGGGGTTTTGTTCCCGGAATCCTCCCTTGGCCCGGCGGCTCCGGCAAAACCGCCGGCTGCGGCGGGCCGGCCCGCCGGCGGGTTCCCCGGAAACCTCAATTACCTTCCGGCCCTCAAGCGGGCCATGGTTTTGACGGAAATTATGGGGCCCCCCAAGGCTTTGCAGGGGGAAAGGGACAAAAGGGGCTTTGAGCCGCCTTGGAGTACCTGATGCGTCCGATAGATCATTTTTTTTCCCTATTAGCCCAAATAGAAAAATCCCAACAATCCCCGGAACTTACCCTGAAACGGGAAACCACGGATCACCTGATCCATGAATTTTCCCACCTTTTGACCCCGGTGATAGGCGGGCCCGCATCGGAGGACCTCTGTTTCAGAACCCTGGAACGGATCCACGGTAAAAACCCGGAGCTTTTACAAAAACTGGGGAGCATAGCGGCATTTTTCCTGGACGAATACGACGATACCATGGATTTGGATGAAGAAGACTGGGCAGAAATACAGGAAACCTTGGGAGACGCCTCGGAAGAGATGCATATAGATACACTAACCACTTTAATGGGAGAGCTTTTAACCGTAGGAAAACTAAAATAAAACCAAAGGGGCCACCTCACAAAGCCGCTTCAAAAAACGACCCCTTTTTTTTGAATCAAAGGCGGTTAAAAACCCGCACTCATCCGCCGGATTACCAGTTGCTGTTATAACCGCCTCCCGCGCTCCGATCCCGGCGGGGTTTGTCCATTGCTTCATTTACCCGAAGCTGACGGCCTTCAAATTCACGGCCGTTGGTTCCGGCAATAGCGGCGTTTGCTTCTTCATCGGTACTCATTTCGATAAATCCGAATCCTTTAGAATTGCCGGTTTCGCGATCAAAAATGATCTTTGCGGAAGCAACACTTCCAAAATCTGAAAACAAATTGCGCAGACCATCTTCGGTCGTGTTGTAAGAGAGATTACCGACATACAATTTCTTGGCCATTGAGAAAATTCCTTCACCCGGATTGAATCAAAAGTCTAAAACTAAACTTCAGATTACCGCGTCCAGGCACGCTGTTATTCACGCCCATCAACATGAGCGACTCCATTTCTCCTTTTGGAAGAAGGGGGATGCAAATAAACTTTTAACATGGAATAGAACAACTAGGGAAGAAAAACGCTGTCATCGGTCTTATACAGACCCGCGGACTACTAAGGGAACCGCTTTTATGAAAGACTCTCAAAAAATATTCCTGTCATAAATACAATACCCTAGTTTTTACAGCTCGTCAAGATATTATTTGTTATTTTACAAATTTTTGTAGAATTTTATTAAAATATGCGGAAAAATCCTCCCGGCAGGCCCTCTGTTTTTCCCCCTAAACAGGGGATCAGGAAAAAAGGGCCTTTATGGCGGATTTTAAATCCCCCGTAGCGATGGTTTTTCCGGTTTCTTTTACCGGAGGGGGTTCGTTAGGCCGGTCCTGGGTATCCGCGGCGGGGCCCAGGAAGGTATCAAACCCCAGGCTCCGGCTGGTCTTGATACGCCCCCCCAGGCGCCTTACCGGCCGTACTTCCCCGGCAAGGGAGAGTTCCCCGGCAATAGCTACCCGGCCCGGCAGGGAAAGGCCGGTCTTGGCGGAGTAAAGGGCGCAGCCCAGGGCAAGTTCCACCCCCACTTCGGCAATCCGAATACCCCCGGCCACGTTTATATAAAGGTCCTGATCCGAAAGCCGAAGCTTGAGGTGTTTCTCCAGGGTAGCGGCAACCCGGGATACCCGGGCGGAGTCGATCCGATCCGAAAATACCCGGCTCATGGAACCCTTGGCGGGAACCGTCAGGGCCTGGATCTCCACCAGAAGGGTCCGGCTTCCCTCCAGGACCGCGGCGGTAGCAACCCCCGGGGGCAGTTCCCCCTCCCGGTGGATCAAAAAAAGCAGGGAAGGGTCCTCCACCACGGACAAGCCCCGTTCCCCCATGGTGAAGATCCCAATCTCGTCCACCGAGCCGAAACGGTTTTTGGCGGCCCTGAGGAAACGGCAATCCCCATCGTTTTGCTCAAAATAGAGAACCGTATCCACCATGTGTTCCAGGGTCTTGGGGCCGGAAATAATCCCTTCCTTGGTAACATGGGCCACCAAAAACAGGGCCGCGTCGTGTTCTTTGACCCAGGAAATAAGCTCGTAGGCACAGTACTTCATCTGATTTACCGTGCCGGGCACCACCCCCACTTCGGCGGTATGGAGGGTTTGGGCGGAATCCACCATGATGATCACCGGTTTGACCGCTTCCAGGATGGTTTCAATATCCTCAAGCTTTCCGGTACAACACAACTCGATCCGGGAGATATTCCCCCCGGGAGAGGAATTTCGTTTTAAAGGAGGATCGCCGCCTTCACCCTCAAAGAGACCCAGCCTGTCCGCCCGCATCCGTACCTGGCCGACGGATTCCTCGCCGGAGATGTAGAGGATCCTCCCCCGGGTTTCCGCGGCGGCGGCGGCCTGGAGCAGCAGGGTGGATTTTCCTATTCCCGGCTCTCCCCCCACAAGGATAGCGGACCGCTTCATAATACCCCCTCCCAGAACCCGGTCAAGCTCGGGGATACCGCTGCCGACGCGGCCCCCTTCCTGGGGGTCCACCGCGGACAGGGGAATTGAGCGGGGAGGGCTGTTCCCCTTTACCCCCGGGCCGGGAGCAGCGGGCCGGGATACGGCGGTTTCGATGAGGGTGTTCCAGTCCCCGCATTCGGGGCAGCGGCCGAGCCACTTGGGCTCCTCGTGACCGCAGGCAGAACACTTAAAAATAAAGGTTCTTTGCTTTTTCATGGATTAACCAATCTCCGGTGATTTAAAAACCCCCTTTAAAATAACACCCCAAAATCCGAAGTTTTGGGAAGGCCTTCAGTATAAATGATGAAGGGCCGCGGGGGACTAGGGGCCGGCCGGAAAACAGGTTACAGACCCGCCGACGCGGGCCCGCGGCCCGGGGTATTTCCGTTTCATTAAAAAAAATCCAAAGGCCGTGCCAATGAAACGGCTTCAGATTTTTTGTCTTTTGGGGATGCCAAGACAAAAAGCAGCCGGTTTTGTCCTGCTTCGGTAAGGCTTTCCTGACAAAAATAAGAAAAATTGAGAACCACGATTTCCAGAAATTTTTTTATTCGCGACGAAAATCGTCTTGCCGTAATTCTTTATATTACAAGTAATTAACGATCGCCGCGAAGGGTCTTCGGAAGCTCAGGCGGAATTTCCGGGGACTTTCTAAATAATTAGGCCTTGTCAAAATAATTGGACTTATCTATACTATATGAAAATTTATCTAGAAAAGAACCATAACTTTATAACGCATCTGATGTCGGAGGTAAGATAATGAAGAAAGCGTTGTTTTTATGTTTGTCTCTGCTTATCATCATAATTCCCTGTGTTGCACAGCAGAGTCTTGTTTTTGAAGGGATGGGAACCTGGTATAACGCACGGAATGCCGCGTTAATGGCTTCCCATGCGCGGCTGCCCTTTGGGACCCAACTAAAAGTAACCAATCTGGAAAATAACAAGCAGGTAACCGTAAAGATAGGGGGACGGATTCAGGACAATTTAGGCATACTGCTCGATGTGGCTTCTCCCGCCGCGGATCTATTACAGATGAACTTAGCGGGACGGACGCGGCTGCGGATCGAAGTAATGCCCCGCGCCGCCAAAATCCTCGTAACCCGGTCAACGGATCGGGACCTCGTTCAGGAGGGAGGCGCCTTACGTTTAAGTGAGGGGGAACAGCTTACCGCGGGTCATCCTTCCCTGGCCGAAGGCAGCCGGATCCGGATAACCAACCTGGCCAATGGCCTGCAAACAAACGCTACGGTCATGTACCGGATCAGGGCTTCCAAAAGCCGGATTGTTGAAATTTCCGATGCCCTCGGGGAGCGCCTTGAAATAGAAAATTTTGCCAATGTAAAGGTTGAATCTATTATCGACTGAACTATCCCCCCTCGCAGGGGGGGCACAGGGGTATTACATCTGTGCAGCCCATATAAAAAGGAGAAGCGTATGAAAAAAATTGGTTTTTTGGTGCTTCTGGCATTCGCCGTGATTCCTTTGATGCAGTTATCTGCCCAAAACAAGCAATTGATCCTATATACATGGGAAGATATGTTCCCCCCGGATATTATCAGTGGATTTAAGCAGGCCACCGGTATTGATGTGGTTTATAAAACCTTTGACTTTAACGAGGATATGCTTACCGAATTGGAAATTGCCGGGGGCGGCGGTTATGATTTGGTTATTGCCGATGACTATATCATTGAATTTGCGATCACTGAGGGCCTGGCCCGGAAGCTGGATAAGAACCGGATAAATAGTTTTTCCAATATCAATCCCCTCTTTCAGTATCAGTTCTACGATCCGAATAATGAATACACCGTTCCTTACGGCGCGGGGATTCAGACCATAGTATACGATCCCGCTAAGGTGAACCTGGAAATCAAGGGGTTCGGGGATCTGTGGAATAACGCCCTGCGGAACCGTCTGGGGATCACGACGAATTATCGGGTTATCAACGGGATGGCCCTTCTGACCCTGGGAAAAAGTTACAATACCGAAAATATAGACGATATCAATGCGGCGGGGACTAAACTCAATGCCCTCGTACCGAATATCCGCATCTTTCAGGACCTCGATCTGGACAGGGCGATGCTCGCCGGTGAAATATCCGCCGCCGTTATGTATACCGGGGAAGTAACCAGGTTGAAGGTGGAAAATCCCCAGTTTAAGGTGGTTTATCCTCAGGAAGGAATAGGATTCGGTATCCAGGCCGCCTTCATTCCCAGCCACGCCCCGAATGCCGATGGGGCTTATGCCTTTCTTAACTACATTCTGGACCCCAGACGGGGGGCTCGGTGTTTTGAATACAGCGGGTATTACTGTACCTATTCGGCTTCGGAACCTTTTATCAGTCCCCAATATAAGGATTATATTATTTTGCCTCAGTTCAATGATTTTGAAATGATCGAAAATATCGGCAGGGATGCGGAAAATGCCCATTCCCGGATTTGGAGAACCTTTCGATCGGTATTAAAACGATAAGGTGGAGTTAAAATATATAAACCGTGAATATATTCGGAATTTTTTCAAACTGGACGATTCGATAAAGTCACGGCATATTTTAAATTTTATCATGTCCCGCCTGGTGCTGAAGCGTTATGCCCATAATTGCTATATTTGCCGTGCGGGGTCTGACGCCGGGGCTATGTATTTTATTGAGGATGGGGCTCTGAGCGTCCGGGGTGGAAAGGGCGAACTGATCAACGAATTGTTTCCGGGACAGTACTTTGGGGAATATGCCGCTCTAACCGGCGATAAACACCTCACCGATGTCCAGACCCGGGGAATGGTGCTGTTAGTTCAGCTTGATGTGGACAGCCTCCACATATTAGCCAGGAACTACCCCGAAATTTACGGTACCTTTCTGAGAAATACCTATGAACAGGCATCGGAAAAGTACCGGAAACTCGTCAGGCTGATCAACTCCAGGCGGGGTTTGAATAAACCGGCTCGTAAAGGCAAGATAACCCTATCCTCCCTGTTTATTAATTATTACCTCGTTTTTTTTGTGCTTTTAAATGTTCTCCTGTTTTGTCCCGATCCCGCCGTGGAGACCCTTCATCCGCTATGGCTCTGCTCCCCTATTATTTTTCTGGTAGTTTATATTATCGTCAGTAAACGGGTACTGGAATCAATCATCCTCGCGATGCTGTATACGACGGTCATGCTGGCTAAACTCAAATTTATCGGCGTCTTTACCGGGTATATCGTCGCCGCCACCACCGGTACCGCGGATATTATTCTGATGGTGGTGCTGATGGGTTCCATAACCCGTCTTTTTTCCTCTTCGGGAAGCATCAACGCCCTTAAATTCGTCGTGGAAAAGGGGATTAAAACCGGCAGCGGCACCTTGTTTGCATCCTTTTGTACCATGGTTCTTATGCCCCTGGATGAATACTTAAATATCCTGATAAACGGGGCCTGCTTTAGGCCCCTGGCGGATCAAAAAAGGTTATGCCGGGAAAGGTCCGCCATTGTGATGGGGATGTCCCCGATGGCCCTCTGCATCCTCAGTCCCATTTCCCTTACAGGTTTGTACCTCACGGGGATGATTGCCATAAGCGGCGGGAAAAAAGCGCTCTTTATTTCGACAATAGGTTTTAATTTTACCGCGATCCTAACCGTTCTATTTATCCTTTTGTTTTCCTTCAATAAAATACCCCTGGTGGGCGTCCTTAAAAAAGCGGTGATCCGGGTAAAACAAGGGGGAGCTCTCTGGCCCGAGGAGACCGAAAATACGGGGGAAAACGAGGATGCGTACCGGGGGCGCATGATCAACCTGGTTTTACCGATTATGGTTCTTATCGTATCTTCCATAATTATCGGTTCCCTGGAAGCAGGCTCTTTTGGGGTAAACGTACCCTGCGGCATGATCGTAGCCTTAATTTTTATGTTTTTTCTTTACTGCTTCCAGCAGTATATGACCCCGGGCCAGTTTTTTAACGGCGTTGTTTACGGCATCGAAAGTATGGTTGCCCCTATCATTATGTTCGTGGTGGGCAAAAGTTTCGCCGCCGGCATGGAAGACATCGGCTTTGTCCAGTGGCTCAACGAAATAGTTAAGACCCTCATCGGCGGACAGGCTTGGGTGCTTCCGGCGCTGATCTTTGGCATCTGTACCCTGGTGGGGGCGCTGCTGGATAACCCTTTGGCCATGTATGCTATCGGTATTCCCCTCGCCCTGGAACTTGCCGCCTCCATGCAGGGCAATGCGGGACTTTATATCGGCGCGGTCTGCGGCGCGGGCCTAATCGGTAATGAGATTGCCCTGGGGGACAGCTATTTTATCGGCTCGGTGCTGGGCATTAACCCCATCGCCTATTACCAGGCCAAGCTTCCCTATGTGATTATGATTACGGTCCTGGCATTTTTTGCCTATGGGACCGCGGGGTATTGGTTCCGATAACCGCGGCCAGGGGAGGCATTTTAACATTCCAAAAGCATTAGGACCGCGCAAGGGATTAGAGGGGTACGGAGCGGTCAAGGAATAATCACCAACCCCCGGTTCCGTAAGTTTTTCCACACGTCCTGGACCTGTCTGCCGCCGACGATCCGTTCCAGTTCCTGGTAAAAAGCCGCCGGGTTCAAGTCTCCGGGCCGGGCGGCCCCTTCCAAAAGGGCCTTTAGCTTTTCCGCCGATGCCGCCGGCAGACAAAGCCGCTGATCCGAAAGTCTCCAGCGCCAGAACAGGGCGGTCTCCGGCGGGCCGCCCTCCCCCAGGGGCCGGGATCCCAAAAAGCAGATCCTGCCGGCCCCTGAGGGAGGGGCTTCCCGTTCCAGATCCCGGTCCCGGGCATAGGCGTCCAACAGCTCCGCCACAAGCCCGGAGGGTACCGACGGAGCGGGAACCCTGAAGGGAAAGGCTGCTTCCACGGGCAGGGTCGTATCTCCGGCCATCCAGGCCGCGAGGAGCCGGTCCAGGGGCTCTGCGAAACGGTTGAATCGCTCTTCCCCCGCAAAAGAGAGGTCGTTAAGGGCGAAGATTTTTCCCGCCTTCCCGGGTTTCCCCGCGCCGGGCCGCAGGCGCTCAGGGCCGGCCGATACGATAAGCCCCGGATGAAGCCCCCGCTGCCATTCGGCATACAGCGGACTGTGACGGGTCAGGATAAATTGGTGCCAGAAGGCGGAATCCAGCAGGCCCGCGGCAAAAAGCCGCCGCAGGAGTTCCGCGGAATTGACGATTTCCTCCGGGGTTTCGTCCCAATATCCGTAAATGAGATAAGCGTGGGTAAGGACCCCCGCTTCTTTAAAGGCCGCGGCAGCCCGGACCACCTCGGACAACCCCAATCCTTTGCGGACCCGCCGGAAACCCGCCTCGGAAGCCACCTCGATCCCCCCGGAAACCCCCAGGAGCCCTCCCGCGGCCAGAAAAGCGGCGGTATCCGGGGTAAGGGTTTTTTCAAACCGGATATTTCCCCAAAAAACCAGGGGAAGCCCTTCGCGAATATTCAATTCCGCCAATTCTATCAGAGAAGAAACCGGCGCGGCTTCGTCCACCAGGTGGACCCCCCGGACTCCGGTTTTTTCCGCCTGATCCACGAGGTGCCGAAAAAGGGCCCCGGTCTCTACGGGGGCAAATTCCCGGATATAATCCAAGGAGGTGTCGCAAAAGGCGCAGGAATGCCAATAACAGCCGTGGGCCAGATAGGCCTTGAGCCAGTGCCCGTCGGACCAGAGCCGATGCATGGGGTTGACCTCGTCCACGGGGTACAGGTAACGGCCAAAATCCACCTCCCCGTAATCGGGAAACACGGTCCGTGACGCTTCCCGGTCCAAAGTCAGGCCCGGAATAAAATCATCCCCGGAGCTGTCCGGAGAACCGATGATACGGCGATCCTTTGGGGAACGGTACAAGGTCTTGTACAGGACCGGTTCCTCTTCATCGGGGACACCGGCCTTACGCTCAAGCCGGTGGAGGATGGCTTCCAGGGAACCATAGCCCCGGTCAAAGGCGAGGTAGTCAAAGTAGTCGAAAAAGGTTTCGTCCTCCAGGAAGCGGAGCTCGGTATTCACATAGCCGCCCCCGGCTATGGCGGTACAGGCTTCTCCAAAATGCCCTTTGGCCGAAACCGCGCAGGTCAGGGCTCCGGCGAGGCAGCCGGAAAAGGGGATGGTGATAACCAGGAGTATGGTTTCTCCCGGGTTTGGCCGGTCCGGACCCCGGGCCAAAAGGGTCTCACCCCAGACCTCCTCCAAAAGGGGCCGGTAAAATTCAGCCATGATATAGTGGTCCGGGCTGTTTTTTACGGCGGCAAAATCAACACCAGCGCAAGCGGACGGGGTATATTGTTCTCGTAAGGTATTTGACTCAGGGGCCATACCCTTGGTTTCGTCCCTATGGGCCGGGGTATGGCCCCTTCGCAATGAATCACGGAAAGCCGGCGCCGGCGCCTCGGCATACCGGACAAGACTAAAGGAAGGGTCCAGGATGGAGCTGATAAAATCGACCAGGTCCGCAAGGAGCTTACTTGCCAGGAGGGGGGCGGCATCCGGCGGGGGATTTCCCCCCAGAGAAGCCAGACAGGCGTCAAAACGGGGCCCTCCGGGGAGTACCCCGTTTGCCAGGGAAAGGAAGTGGCCCCATTCCCGATCCCGGCCCTGCAGAAAACGTACCAGCCGGCCGATGGTGGAAAGCCATCGGTCTTCCTCGGATAAAAACCGTTCGGTCTGGTATAAAACATAGGGGCTGCTCAAATCCGGTACAAACCCTTCCCCCCCGTCCGCCGGAAGACCGCGGTTTTGATAGATCCGCCGGGCATCGGTAAATATTTTTTCAAGCCCGGTTCTACAGAAGATCCGCTCAAAAAGCCCGATGGAATGATCCAGTACCCGGGTCCGGTATCCCCGGGCGTCCAAAAAAGCCTTGAGGTAATAAGGCGCGGGATAAGGGGCGTTGAGTTGTACCAGGGGAGGCTGGACCAGGTAAATCAGTCCCGGTATTTTACCCTTCATTTTAGTCCTTTTTTCTGTTGAAAAGAGGGACAATGGCAGCCGGTGTTTTTATAAACCTCCACCGACGGCAGGTTCCGGCATTTTATGCCAAAAATCCCGCAGGATCGGGGAAAGGCCAGGTCCCAGGTAACCTTAAAATAGGTACACTTTAGACAATCCGGCGTTCGGGAGGGGAAATTATTCGGGTCCCTGGTTTCGGCGCTCATACCCTCAATACCTCATATATATACTATTTTTGCGTCCAGTGGAAGTATCGGCTTCCGGCAGGAGGGACTCCGCCTCTGGGTGGATTTTAAAAAATAGTATACACTAGATTCAAGACCTGTTTCAAAACTTGAGTTTGAAACGGCCCCACCAGACTGATTTTAAAGTAACGAGCCTCTGATATAACATGAAATATATTACCATAGCGGATATTGCGAAAGAAGCGGATGTTTCCAAGGTAACGGTCTCCCGGGCGCTGTCAAAGCCCCATCTGGTACATGAAAAAACCAGAAAGAAGATCCTCTCTTTGATCGAGAAGTATTCTTATACTCCAAATAAACTCGCCCAAGGCTTGGCGGGTATGCCGACAAAAAACATCGGTGTGATCGTGGATGAGTTTCCCAATAATTTTTATATTGAATTAGCCGACGGCATAGACAGCGTTATGTCGGCGCATAATTATTTTTTCCAGGTGATGAGTTCCCGGTGGCTGGTTGAACGGGAACTCCAGGGCATCAGGTCCATGATCATAAACCGGGTTGACGGCATATTGATGGCTCCGGT
>JAITBE010000190.1 GCA_031283755.1 Spirochaetaceae bacterium | reverse complement strand
CTATTTTTCCATATCATCCCCGGCCGATATATTATTTTCCGGAAATAAGTCTAAAAATCGCCAGGCGTCCACGTTCTACTATTCCCTTTCATGGCAATAGTAGAGCGTATCATCCGGTCCGATGGGCCTTAGAATCTTGCAGGGATTTCCCATGGCAATGACATAGGGCGGTATATCCATGGTTACCACGCTGCCCGCGCCGATAACCGATCCCCTGCCGATGATGACGCCAGGACTGATAAACGTACCGCTTCCCACCCAGACGTCATCTTCAATGATGACTTTGAAGCCGTATATATAACCAGCCCGGCGTTTTCTTGGGTCCAGCGGGTGGACCGTTGTGGAGATGGTCACATTCGGACCGAATAAGACGCCGTTTCCGATATCTACCTCCCAATCGTCAACAATGGTCAGGTTGCAATTAGCGTAGAATTCCTCTCCAATGGAAATGCGGGAACCGTAGGTAAAGTAAATAGGCGGCTCAATCCGGAACTGTTCACCGATCTCCTTGAACATCTTTTTTGCCAAACGTATCCGTTTCTCTCCTTCTGATGACCGTGTCAGGTTATAGTCGGTCATTAGTTCCTTACCCCTAAGCCGTTCTTCCTGAAGGCCTTGCGTCATATTGGTAAAAAACCGTTCGATTAAGATATTTTCCCGCATCATGTTTTCCTCCCTGGTAATGATTTAAACCGGCCATATCATTGATAGCGCCGGTAAATAAAAGTTATTTTAACTAATTCATCAAAAACAAGACAAAATAATTTCATAGATGAAATTAGAATATTTCCGCGTGTTGAAAAAATCTATCAGCATTATTGATATTTCTATAACTATCGTATTTTTTATGATTTATAAAATCAGGGGTATAAAGACATCGGTTTCTACTGCTCTGACGGCGACAACCGCTCTTTTGCCCACCATACCCTCTGATCATTAATTGATGAATTTGAATGACGTACTGACATTAAAATACTTTCGGTTTGAAAAATAGCCCAAGTTCAGGTAAATAGGAGTATATTCAGCCTGAGCTTGACCACTGTGTAATAGGATTTTCTAAAGGACCAGGCCCGCCTCGGCTTTCTTTCCAACGACGAAATGAGCATAACCGATGTGTCCGCGGTATCAGGTTTTTCTGGAACCAGTTATATCGGATTCGTATGCAGTCGGCACTTGACTATGTTACCCCTGATGTGGTTTAACTCAGGGTATATCGCTTAATCGTGTCTACCTAATGAGGTAAAGTCCAGTTCACTTTCGCTCCCACCCTGACAACAGTGAAAGCCTCATACAACTGGTTTTTCGCGGCTCATTCACGCGGCTTTTGTACTCGCTGTCTAGCCTTCACAAACTTTGTTGCCAAGGCCCATGCCAGACTCGCTTCCGGTGATTTGCTATTTCGTTCCGGGCGGCGTTCGCGATTTTCCGCTGTTCCACAAGGTCATCTCGAAAGGTTTCTCCTGTTTCCTCCTTCCACGAGCTTTCGTAACGCAATGCCAGTCACCTTCGCCGTGTAACGCCCACCCGTCCGCCAGCCTCTTCCCCGTCCAGCCCCGGCATTTTGCGTTTTTCGGTTAAGGCCCGCGGGGCCCAGCCGATAAAGCGCAAAATGCCGGGGGCGTCGCCTTTTTATTTTTTTGCGCTTGTGTAAAATAAGTACGTATGTATTATATCCATGCTGATCTGGATGCTTTTTACGCTTCGGTCGAACAGCTTGACCACCCCGAATACCGCGGAAAGCCGGTTATTGTCGGCGGCCTTCCCGGAGACCGGCGTAGTGTGGTGTCCACTGCCTCCTATGAGGCCCGGAAGTACGGGGTCCACTCCGCCATGCCCATTGCCCGCGCCTGGGAGCTTTGTCCCAAGGGAATATACCTCCGGGGCAATATGAAACGGTACCGGGAAAAATCCGCGGAGGTCATGGCGATCTTCTCGGATTTCTCCCCCGAGGTCAGGCAAATTTCTATTGATGAAGCCTTTCTGGATATAACCGGGACCGCCGGGCTTTTTGGTCCCCCCGGGGAAACAGCAAAAAAAATCAAAGAAGCGGTCCGCGGACGGACGGGCCTGACCGTTTCCCTGGGACTTGCCTCCAATAAGTATGTCGCCAAAATCGCCTCGGGAATGTCAAAACCCGACGGGACTTTTATGATAGCCCCGGGAGAAGAGGAACCGTTTATGCGTTCCCTTCCGGTCAGTAAAATTTGGGGGGCGGGAAAGAAAACCCAGGAACAATTTAAACAGTATGGATTTAAAACCGGCGAGGATATTTACCGGCTGCCTCAGGAAAGCCTCTCCTCAATTTTTGGGAAAGCATTCGGCCTTTTTTTGTACCGCGCTGTTCGGGGGGAAGCGGCCCAATCCTTTGATGAGAGACGGGGCCATTCCATGAGCGCCGAACAGACCTTTCCCTATGATCTGTATGATGAATTTGCCATAGAAACCGCATTATTCGATATCTGTCAAACCCTCATGTTCCGGCTGCTTGATTGTAACTGGCAGAGCAGAACGATCTTTATCAAGATCCGTTACGATGATTTTTCTACCCAAAGCGCCCAGGAATCCCTCCCGCGTCCGGTCAGTACCATGAATGAACTGTTTGAGCGCCTTGCGGCCTTATTCCGTAAGAAATATCAACCCGGCAGGGGGATACGGTTAATCGGCGCGGGGCTGATGAATCTTGAAACAGAAAACTCAGGCCGTCAGGCGGAATTGTTTGATTCGGGCAATGAAAAAGAACGGAACCTGGAAAAATACATCCTGGAAATCAATAAGAAGTTCCCCGGCGCTGCCTTAAAAAAAGGACGTTCCTGGCTGGCGGATAAATAACGCTGGCACTGTCCGGGAAATCGGCTGCCGTTCTTGAGGAATGGTCCTGTCGTACCGGCGGTTAGAAAAGGTCCCGGCCACCGGAGCCGCGCCCCTAACCGGAGACGGTCCCTTCCTCCGCCGGTACTTCTCCCTCCGGCAGTTCCGGGGTTTCCCCTTCCCCGGCTTTTCCTTTATGGGCCAGGGATGCCAGCAGCTCATCAATACTATCCCGGTCAACGCTCATCGCGAGGCTGGGATAGAGGATTATCATCCCTTCCATGTCGGACAGGTCCTGGGAATCAACCTCAACAAGTTTATGGGATTGCAGGCGGCGGAGAACTTCGATAAGCCGGGTCTTTTTGATTTCATCTCCCACCATAACATTGTACTTTTGCACAAAATCAAAAACCGTAACCGTGGGAAAGGCGGTCAGACTGAGTTCCACCCGCTTTTCTTCGTAGAGGAGCCGGGCAGTGAGGAGGGCGCAGGTTTCTTCCCGGCCAAGCCGGAGCCGGGTGTCGCCGGATCCCCGGAAGCATATCACCCCCAGGCTTTCATCCCGGATAAGAACCGCGTCCATGCAGGAAAACCACGCGTCAAAAAGGCTGCTGTTCCGGATGGTAAAATCGTAGAGTTCCTCCTCTTTATTGATACCCCGGATGATAAAGGTTTTGGTCAGCAGAGTCCGTACCGCTATTTTAAAAAGATCAAAATCATTATCGATAAGTTCCGTAATCAGGACGAGGCCCTCAAGATCGTTGGTCATTTTTCCTCTTTCCTCCGCAAAAGTACATCGGGAACCACATAAATACCGGTGCTGACCGATGCCGCAATCCGGCCGCCGTCTTTGCGATCCTGCCCGGCAGCTTCCTCCTCGCAATCTTCTATATCATAGGTAAAGGCCGGACGGGAATCGGCGTAGAGGACGGAATAGATAAAACGGATAAAGGAGGATTCGTCCTTCACCAGTTCCCGGGCGGAGAGGATCCGTTCCACCCCGCCCTGATAGTCGAGCCATTCGCTTATCCGTTTGATCCCAAGCTGCCGTTGGAGCCGGATAAAGAGTTCCGCCTCGGCCCGGTTCATGGCTTCCCGGTCCGCGGGGGAAGGCTCCCGGGTAAAGTCGGCGGTTTCCCGCTGGTAGCGGCGGTACAGGGATTGGGGGGCAAAAGTCCTGATGTGGTGGAGCCGGTGGGCCAGGTTTTGATGTAAGCTCCCGGTTTCTCCCGCTTCCCTGGTCCCCTTCCCCTGGATGTAGATCTCCTTGATCAGGGCGCCGAGTTTACCCGCAAGGGTAGAATCCGGTTCCAAAAGGGCCTTAACCCGTTCGATACTCGATCGGGAATAAAGCATATTTCGGCGGTCGATGTCTTCCAACAGCGGGTCCATTGCCCGCAGGGTATCCCGGATATCTTCCAGCATGATTTCGAGCCGCCGCCGGTTATCCCCCTGGGGGATGGAATTATTACGGGAAAGTTTCCGGGCGCTTTCGTTGAGCCAGGTTTCGTTGGCCAAAAGGTCCCCCACCTGTTTGATTATCCGGGGCCGGTACCGGGAGAGGTTGTCCGAAGTCTTGAGCCGTTTATAGGCGCCGTCAAGAATATCCGTTGCATAGAGATCATAATGAAGATGAAGGATACCGCTGATCCCCGCATCCGCCGCATCGGCGGTGAGCCGGTCATAGTGGCCCTTGATGCTTTGGGATAAAACCTTGAGGGAATCGATCAAGGTTTGAGTGGCGCTGTGGGCGTTGAGTACCGCATAGTGGCCGTTTTCCTCCACCGCGTCTCCGCAGAGCAGGGAATAAATTGCCACCACATGGCTTTCGTATTCGGTTTTAAGCCCCTCCTCCACCCGGGCCAGGGCCTCAAAAAAAGGCCGTCCGTGGGGAGTGATGTTGATGACCCGGGTATAGTCGCTGAGGGTTTCCTCACTCAGCCAGCCCGTACCGATAAGCCGCCGCAAAAAAAAATTCGCCAAAGCCCGGTCGCCGGTTCCCCTGAGCCCGGCGCTCTCCGCCCCCGGCTTTTCCTCCGGCGCTCCCGCCGGCACCCCGCCGCCGGGAACCGCCCCTCCTTGAGGGAATTCGAATTCCAGTTCCGGCGCCTTTTCATCCCCTTCCCCACCGTCATCCGGGGATGAAAATTCTTCAAGACCCTCATCGGCCAGGGCATTCCGGTGTAGGCCAAGATACTCCGTAAAAGA
>JAITBE010000082.1 GCA_031283755.1 Spirochaetaceae bacterium | reverse complement strand
AAGTTAACAAAACTCAAGGAACTGATGGCTGTTCCGGACAAAAATCCGGAAAAGCAGGCCAAAATGACGGAACTTTTGCACCGCCTTGAGAATGAGCAGAAAAAAACCGGGCAGCGGATAGCCGATCTGTTAGGCCGCTTGGAAGCGGACAATAATGCCATGGTGGAAATAACCGGGGAAATTGCCCCGGGCACCCTGATCGAAATTTGCCAGATTGCTCTTTTTATCCAGGAACCATTACGAAAGGTGCGGATAAAATTAGATAAAGGCAAGGGAAAACTCGTCTCCGAACCCCTGTAAAATACCTTCCATAGTTAATTATACAGAGTTCGACCCAGCCGGAATAGACATCGGTGGTGTCCAAGGTCAGGCAAAACTCCCCGGCATCCCGTTCTCCGCAATGATGAACCGTGTCAAATTCGAAAAAACCAGGTTTTCGCTCATTCCAGGGGTAATAAGTTAGGAAGGAGATGTGCTTTTTCAGGAGGTTTCCCGGCCTGGTGCCGCTTTTTCCCCGTAAGGGCGGGCTGTTTCCGGTCCCCTTTCAAGGCCCGGTCGATAGCGGCAGGGCTTATACGGAGCAGATTGTCCTTGATGTCCGCTGTAATGCGGAAGGGAGGCCAGTCCCCAAAAAAGGATATCTGGTCCCTGATGAGGAGAGCCAGGATCTTCCCGCACCGGTCCAGAAGAAGGCCCGGAGGATCCGAAGAGCGACAATCACCTCCGGTCCCTCCCCCGGATAAGCATAAGGGGGTAAGATTTTTATTTTGAGGTACGGTCCCTTTTAAATAAGATTTTTTATGAGGCAACGCGTTCTCTTGACCAATCGGTGTTCCATGCCATACTATTAAATTAGAAATTGGGATGTTCCCAAAATGGTAATCCTGAGGCATCCCGAATTAAGGAGTTTTATATGACCAGTTATACCGAGCTAGGACTAGTTAATACGGTGGAATTATTCAAAAAAGCGGTAAGCGGTGGTTATGCGCTTCCGGCGTATAATTTTAATAATATGGAGCAGCTACAGGCCATTATTCAAGCCTGTGTGGAAACTAAATCTCCGGTGATCCTGCAGGTTTCTTCCGGCGCCCGAAAGTATGCCAATCAGAACCTCCTTAAAAATATGGCCCGAGGCGCTGTGGAATATGCCCATGAGTTGGGATACGATATCCCCATAGTCCTCCACCTGGATCATGGGGATAGCTTTGAACTCTGCAAGGATTGTATCGAAACGGGGTTCTCTTCGGTGATGATCGATGGTTCCCACTTACCCTACGATGAAAATGTGGCCCTGACCAAAAAGGTCTGCGAATTTGCCCATTCCCGGAAGGATTATGTTACCGTAGAGGGGGAATTAGGGGTTCTGGCCGGGGTTGAAGATGATGTTTCCGCGGAACATTCCCACTATACTCAGCCCGCCGAGGTAGAAGACTTTGTAAAAAAAACCGGAGTGGATTCCCTGGCTATTTCCATCGGAACCAGCCACGGCCGGGCAAAATTCAAGCCGGAGCAGTGTAAGCGGGATGCCAACGGTATCCTTATCCCCCCTCCGCTGCGGTTCGACATCCTCAAGGAAATTGAAAAACGGATCCCCGGATTCCCCATCGTTCTCCACGGTTCTTCTTCGGTACCGATTGAATACGTCAAAATCATCGAAAAATACGGCGGAAGCCTTAAGGATTCGGTGGGTATCCCGGAGGAACAGCTTCGTCAAGCGGCGAAAAGCGCGGTGTGTAAGATCAACATCGACTCCGACGGACGCCTGGTCATGACCGCTAGTATCCGTAAGATTTTTGCGGAAAAACCCGATGAATTCGACCCCAGAAAGTACCTGGGCCCTGCCCGGGACGAACTTAAAAAGCTGTACGCCCATAAAAACATAAACGTTCTGGGTTCCGCAGAACAGGCATAGGCCGGCACATTCGGGGAATTTATAAACCTAAAGCATTCCCAAAACTTCATTTTTTGGGAATGTCTTTAATTTGAACAAGAAAAGCGGAGCTTTGACCGCTTTTTACCGCTGACCCCAAAAGTCGCCCAAGTTTTGGAATCGGCTCAAAACAGTAGCCTTGCGAAAGAACTTGATAACTCTACTAAAACCAGCGGTTTGGTAAAAAAAATCCGGTTATCCTTATGCCCATGGGAATCAGGGAGATGATCAAAAAAAACAAGCTCAGATAAAATTTTTGGGAAAAAAATGCCCAATAGCTGGCGGCGGCGGTCACGGGTAAGAGTAAAAGACCGATTATTATAGGGAAAATAAATTTCCCCTTCCGGCTCCACAGGAGCTTGAGGAGCATGAAAATCCCCACCGCCAGGGCGGACCAAAGCAGGGGAACCAATACCAAATGCAGGGGATCCTTCCGGACCCCCCAAGTTATGGTCCGCATCACGGCCACGGGGATAAGCCAAAGCAGGGAAAAATTCGCGGAACTACCGCCTCCCGGAAAAAGGGGGGTCAGGGATAACAGAGATCCGATAATGATAGGAAAGATGACCGGAAGACATACAATATCAATATAGGCGCTTAACCATCGGGAAAATCCAAATCCCCCGGGATCGATCAGGGGGCCGAGAAAAAAAGAGCCCAATGCCGTCAGGCTTCCCAAAAAAAGAGCCCAAAAATCATAGGGCCTCGGGGCATTTTCCGGGGAAAGAGAAGCCCAAAAAAGATAAAACAAGGGGATCCATAACAGACAAAAAAGACTCATTATTTATTACCATAACATACCCGGAAGAAAAGGGGCAAGATACCGGTAATTCCGGTTACAGCAGGTCCTGTTTTTAAAATATCATATTTTATCCTACCTATCCGATAAAACACCTCCCTCGTCAATGACGGCCTATGGGCCGGGTAATCCGATAAATCATTCTGAGGCTTGTTTTTTATACGGAATAAGGGTTATATGTAAAATAATGCGTATCTTGTCATGGAATGTTAACGGTATCCGTGCCGTGGAAAAGCGGGGACTTATCCCCTGGATTCGTGATGAATCTCCGGATGTGCTTTGTCTTCAGGAGACTAAGGCCAGGCCGGATCAGCTTGTTCCGGATTTAATCAGACCCCAGGATAATAGGGGAAAGTTTTACACGTCCTATTGGGCCAGCGCAAAAAAAGCCGGATATTCCGGAGTAGCTATTTATAGTAAAACCCAACCCTTGGAGGTAAAACCCCTGGGAACAGCCGAATTTGACGACGAGGGCCGGGTTTTACAGGCCGAATTTAAGGATTTTACCCTGATCAACGCCTATTTCCCCAATTCCCAAGATGCCGGCGCCCGGTTAGGATATAAGCTGGATTTCTGTGACACCGTGTTGAAATTATGTAATACCCTGGTATCCCGGGGCAGGCACCTGGTCCTCTGCGGGGATTATAATATAGCCCATACTCCTATCGATCTGGCACGGCCTAAGGAAAATGAAGGTAACGCGGGGTACCTCCCGGAGGAACGGGCCTGGATGGATACCTTTACCGGAGCGGGGTATGTGGATACCTTCCGTCATTTTCATGCCGGTGAGGGAGGGCATTATAGCTGGTGGTCCTACCGGATGAATGCCCGGGAACGAAATGTGGGATGGAGAATCGACTATCATTGCGTAAATCAAGCCTTTATGCCCAGGATCAAATCTTCGATGATCCGTCCTGATGTGACCGGCTCGGATCATTGTCCGGTCCAGCTGGAATTAAAACTAACCAGGTTTTGAAACCGGCATAAATAACGGAGGAAAAGATGCGTCTTAAGTACAACGCCCCCACGGTATTAACCTTTACCTTTATCAGCGCCGCGGTGCTGCTCCTGACCCAGACCCTGTTTCCCCGGCTCACCGGGACCTGGTTTGTGGTAAGCGGAAAGGGGGGTTTCAATCCCGCCGGTATCCGGAGCTGGATTACCCTTTTCACCCATGTGATAGGCCATGCCAACTGGAACCACCTGATTTCTAATTTTTCTTTTATCCTCCTCCTGGGACCTATGCTGGAAACATCCTATGGCTCCTTACCCCTGTTTCTAATGATCGCCGTCACTGCCCTCATCACGGGTATTCTGAACATTCTCCTCTTTTCCACCTCCCTTTTAGGGGCTTCCGGGGTGGTTTTTATGATGATCCTGCTGGCATCCTTCACTAACTTCAACAAGGGAGAAATTCCCCTTACCTTTATTTTGGTTTTAGTCCTCTACCTGGGCAGGGAATTCCTTAATTCCTTTAACACCGATGATATTTCCGAATTTGCCCATGTGGTGGGAGGTTTCTGCGGCAGCCTCTTTGGTTTTTTCAGGCCCGCCAGGCGATCCTCGGCATTTTGAGCCTTATCGGCGGAGTCCCGCGGGGGAACGGAAATCCCCTTGGGAACTAACCTGTAGAATTCGCCGGAGGAGCCCCGGGACCTACGGTCCCTGGGTCTCCTCCGGGCGGCCTCAAACCTTCTTCGGTAACCGTAGCTTCTTTTGGGCCTGCACCATGTTACTTTTCGAGCCGACACGCTCAATGTTTCGCGTGCATTATCGGGTGGAAGAATTCCAGAGACGTTCCCAAGGGAATTTCCGGTCCCCCGCGGGCTTTAGCGGGTAAAAGGCTCAAAATACCACGGGCTGAGGACGGGGGTGTCCCTTTGCATGATAAACCGGGTAAGGGCGGACCGGTTGGCCCCCCTTACCCGGATTGACGAATCCTGACGGTATGACACCGCTTTAAACGGAGCCTCCGCTTAGTTTATCACCACATCCTTTACAAAGGTAACATCATCGGCGCCGCTGGGTGTAATATCAGGACCGGTCGCGTGGCCGGGTGTGATAGAGGCAAGTTTGATGTTGCCATCGCTGTCGGCGGCCGCATACACCGCGGTAATTTCTCCACTGCTACTGCCGATAGTCAACGCGGTAATAGCCGCTCCGGCAATTTTGGCGACGGAGGTGATACCGCTGCCGCCGGTACTCGTACCGGTTTTGATGACGCCGGCGGTAGCGGATCCGGTAAGGGTGAGGGTTCCCGGATTGGTAACAGCGCCTTTCAAAGTAAGGCTGCCGGCCTCGGCCAGATCAAGGGTCGCGGAGGTTAACGTCAATTTACTACCGCTCCCGGCGGCCTGGGTGATCCGCGGGCCCGCGCCGGCGGCGGCCAAAACAATCCCGGTACGGGTACCGGTACCCGCCACAAGAGCTATGGTCGCCCCGGCGGCGGCGCTGGTGATGGAAGCCCCCGATACATTTGCCTCGGCCGCACCGCCGGTCGCGGTGACCGTCCAGGTGCCGTCACCGTCAAAGGTGGTTAGGCCCGCCACAATCTTGCCGGTCCCCGCGGTACTGAGTTTCGCCGTTTCCGCCAGCTTGATGACGCCGCTCGTGGCTGCCGTGACGCTCCCCGCGACGGATAGCTCTTTCCCGTCTTTTAACTGGATCGATCCAGTCCCGCCAATAGTAAGGTCTCCGTTCACGACCACGTCGCCCGAGGGCGTCACGGCGGCGGTGAAGGTTCGCTTGGTACCCGCCGGGATAGTGAGCGGCGTGTCATCCGCCGTCGTCAGGGCGGTTGACGCGATAGACAGGGTCTTGATGGGGCTTTCGACGAGCAGCACCGCCTTTGAATCCGTGGCCGCATCGGGGACCGCGCCCACGGTTACGATTCCGCTGCCGCTTGCGTTGGTCAAGGCCGCAAAGGTTGAGGCTCCCGTGATAAACGTACCGTCCACCACCAGATCCGTTACCGCCGCGAAGGTATTCGTACTCGTTGTCGCGTCAATCTTACCCTTCGGGCCGACCACGACTTTTGTGAGGCCGGGGCCTATTGCGGCGCCGCTGGCGCTTGTCAGCGTACCGTTTACCGTGAGGGTACCGGTGGGGCCCAAGGCGCCCGTAACGGTGGTTACCACGGTTCCGGCGCGGATGGTAAGGTCCTCAACCGTAGTGATATTAACGCTCAGGTTCATGGCAAAGACGGCGTTGGCGTACTTTTTAAGCTGGGCCGCATCAGTAACCGACAACGCGGTGGTGTTCCAAAGGAGACTACCGTCCTCAAAGAAAAGCTGCGCGCCGGGGGCCTCGCCGTGGGGGTCATGCCCCGCGATGCTTCCGGTGGAGGAATAGCCCAGGACCATGAGATCGGTCAGGGCTACCGCCGTGCCGGATGATCCCTCGGCGGCTACCGTATTGGCAAATTTAATGGCGCCAAAGGCGTCCACCGCCAATTTGCCGCCCTTTTTCACGGTCACCGTCCCCTTGGCTTCGTTCGCTTTTTCCGCGTAACCGATGATGAGATTGACCGTAGTAGCATTAGCGGTAAGGGTCGAACCCTCGGTGATGTTCAGGGTTCCCCCCACCGTCAGCGCTCCGGTGGTGATGGTGAAACCGCCGTAGAGGTTCAGGGTGATCCCTTCGGGGATTAAGGTATAACCGGTAGTACCAAGGATCGCATCAGTATTATTATCACCGACAATTTTATCGCTCAAGAGCGCGTAGGTGCCCGGGGTCTTATTGGCGAGGACTTCCCCCAGTTCCGCCTTGCTTACCACCCGGCCGTCAACCCCTGTCAGGTAAACCGTTTCCCCTTCGGAGGCGGGATTCGAGCACCCAGCCAAAATCAATAAAACCGCCAGGGCCGCGGCCCCCAAAAACAGACTCTTTTTTAACATAGAGTCCTCCTTAAATAAATATACGCCCGGAATTAAATCCCAAGCGTCCCCGGCGTTTGGGAGATGTCCGGACAGATCCAGACATCCCCCCCACTCCAGGGTAAAAAAGAGGACTTGCGCGATTGTAATTGTTTGCCAAGGCAGGCTATAATTACCAATCGCGTAAGCGTAGCCCCGGTGGTAGCGACTTCCTTGCGATGAGAGACGCTGCCCCGGGGTCCCTCTTTTACTAGAGCCCCGATTATCTAAAGGCCCCGGGCAAAACGCCCGGCAGCCAGAAATTTTCCAATAAAACTACAGTAATCATTATATCCCATTTTTTTGAAAAAAACAACTTTTTCTCAAAAAAAATGAAAAAAACGGCGATATTTTGTGATTTATCGGTGAAATCCGCGGGAGAGGGGAAATCGCCCCGTGGGCGTCTCTGGAATTCCTCACCGAAGCAGACCCGTAGGGGGCTGCAGAGGTGAATTCTACAGGCTAGCGAACGAGGCGATTTCCCCTCCCCCACGGACTTTGCCGCGGCGCTATCCATAAGGGAAAAAAAACAGTATATTGAGCCCATGAAGAAGGAATTTCTTCCCTACGACGTGGTCCGGAATAACGCCCTTAAGCTGGCCCATCGTATTTATCATGACGGATTTATACCCGATGTTATTTATGTTTCCCTCCGGGGCGGTGCGTATCTGGGAAATGTAATCAGTGAATACTTTAAGATAGTCCGTACCAGCGGCCGGCCGGTATATTATGCGGCGGTGGTGGCCCGTTCCTACACCGATGTCCGTAAGGCGGGTAAGATCAAGGTTGAGGGTTGGACCTATGCGCCGGAACACCTCCGGGTGGGAGATAAGGTCCTCCTGGTGGATGATATTTTTGATTCCGGTCAAACCATTAATCACCTGGTGCAGATCATCCTGGAAAAGGGTATACCCCGGGAAGATTTAAAAGTGGCGGTCCATGACTATAAATATTTTTATGATAAACCGGACCAGCTTCCCATTCAGCCCGATTATTGGTGCAGGAAACATGAACTATCCATCCACGAAGAAGACCGCTGGATCCATTATATGAGCCATGAACTGGTGGGTTTAAGCCGGCAAGAACTGGAGGAGTATTATTATACCCCGGATCCCCAACTGCGGAACGTCCTGGACGTGATTCCCTGACCCGGACGATGATATGCGGTATTGATGAAGCGGGCCGGGGCCCCCTGGCCGGTCCGGTCTGCGCCGCCGCGGTGATCCTTCCCAAAGATTTTCCCCGGAATATCTTGAAGGATTCAAAAAAACTTACTCCCCGGCAGCGGGAAGGGGCCATGAAAATCATCTACCGGGAGGCTTTTGCCTGGGGCATAGGCTGGGCATCGGCTTTTGAGATAGACCACATCAATATCCTTAAGGCGAGCCTCCTGGCCATGAAGCGGGCCTTTGAGGAACTGGCCGCCGCTTCCGCGGTAAGGGGGCCGGCCCTCCCCCCGGGGCTCAGCGCCATTGTAGACGGCCTTTACGTACCGGATATCCCCCTCCCCTGCCGGGCCTTGGTTAAAGCCGACGCCCAGGTCCCGGAGGTTATGGCCGCCTCAATCCTCGCCAAAACTGCCCGGGACCGGATGATGGAACGGTACTCTTGGCTTTACCCTGACTACGGCTATGACCGGCATAAGGGCTATCCCACGCAGGACCACCTGAAACGGATCGCCCTCTACGGACCATCCCCCATCCAGCGCCGGAGTTTCCGGGTTAAACCGCTCCAATTATCCCTCTTTAATCCCCCCGCAGAGGAGGATCGCCCCCAGGACGGATGACCTTGACGGACCGGGGCTTTCGGGGGCCCGGTTTGGCGGGATTGGTCTTGTTTTTTGCCTTCCCGGTTTTAATCAGCACCCGTTTGCCCTTTTCCGGAGGAGCCTTTCCTCCCCGCTCAAGACCCCGGGAACGGCTTTCCCCTCTCCCCCCGTCCCGATTCTCCGGCGGCTTTCGGTGTTCCCCCCGGTTTTTTTCCCGAAAGGCCTTTTCCAATACCTTGAGGGCTTCGTCAAAACCCTGGAGAAATTCGGAAAGGTCCTCGGCAAAAAGGATCACCGATTGGCGTTCAAACCCCCCGGAATCCCGGTTTTTGCTTTCCACGATGTTGAGGTAGAGATCCCCCAAGCGGTTTTCTTTTACATTAAAAAAATAGGTTCTATTTTGCAAAGAAACCTTGGTTGAAAACAATTCTCCCCGTATTCCCATATTTCCGCTCCTGTTAGTCTCCGGCTTGATCCGCCTGGGTGACCAGATGCCGCTGCCATTCGATAAGATCCCGTTCCATCCGTTTATCCGAGCCTTCCACATCCGCCATAATCCGGAAAACCGGTTCCGTGCCGGAACCCCGCATCCAGATACAGGCGGGGATATGGCCAGTTTTGGTAGAAAAAAGGATCTTGAGCCCTCCCCGGCCGGCATCGCCGAATCGGGAAAGTCCCCGCCTTTCTTCCATTCCCACAAAGGCAGTGGCGCTCCATCCGGTGATGCCGTAGCGGGTGTTAAAGTAATCCTTGCGTTCCTCCCATTCCCGGAGAAACAATTCCTGATACCGGTTTTTGAGGAGCCCGTGATCGACGGTTTTGATCCGCAACAACGCTTCCGGGGTATAGGAACCGGTGGTGATAAAGGGAGGGAGGGCGGCGATAATATCCGCCAGGGTAAAATCAGGATGGTATACCTCGGCCTGATCCGACAGATCACACCAGAGTTCAAAAAAGCCCTTCTGTTCCCCTTCGCTCCGGATGGTAAGAAGTTTTACCAGGGCCAGCACCGTGTTAATGGGGTCCCGTACCGCCGAAGGGTGGGTAATATTTCCCCCGGCGGATCCTTCCCCCAGGATCCGTACCAGATACCCCTGTTCCCGGAGCTTCCGGGCCAGACCGACTACATTGGCCTCCCCCACTTCGGCCCGGAAAACCGACACGTCAAAGGCCTTGGCAATCCGGTCAACCCGCATGGAAGTGGGACCGTTCACCGCAATGGCCGCCTTTCGGAGGGCGTTTCCCTTATTATCGAACCGGAGTTCGCCGGTCCAAACCAGGTGGGCTAATTCGGAGACACAGGCCAGGGCGAAAACTTCCTGGGCTTCCAGGGTCCGGGTACGCCCCTGGGTTTCATCCCAGAAGACCAGATTTCCCCGGTCCCCGTCGCAATCCGGCACATAACCGATGACCACCCCGGGATTCTCCCGGTGAAGTTGTTCCACAAATTGCCGGCAGGGTTCCAGGGATTCCCCCTCGGGAACGATACGGTGAACAATTTCCCGGGGTTTTTGAAACATTCCGTAAAAACCCAATCCCAGGGAAGTAAGAAATTCCCGGTCTATAGACAGGGTCCGGGCGGATCCGTTAAAATCCGCTGCCACCCCCAGGACATGGTTCCGTAAACTTCTGGTCATAACCTCAAAAAGCGAGTTTCCCCCGGTATCCGGGGTTCCTCCGGTAAGTTCCCGGATAAAATCGAGATAAACCCCGTAGGCTTCGGTTTTGATCTCCTGATGGCCTGTATAGACCCGGGTAAGTTCCGGAATATCTCCGTAACTCACCCAGGAAACCGCCTGGGGTATAACCTGGGGATCCGCCATCCGGGCCCGGAATTCTTCAATCAAGAACAGAGCCTCCGGCGCGGGGAGAACCCCCCCATCGGTCAGGCCGAATTTAAGGCCGTTATGCCCTATGGGGTTATGGCTGGCGGAGATATATACAAATCCCTGGGCTTTGCCGGTCCGGGCATAGGCCATGATCTCCGGAGCAGCGATGATAAAGACAAACCGAACCCCGCAGCCTTGAGCCAAAAAGGTCCGGATCATCGGATCCGCTATGGCCGGTCCCGTGGGCCGGGTATCCATTCCGACAATCACCTGGGGATGTTCCAGGCCGCTTTTCCGTTTAAGATATTCCGCAAAGATCCCGGCCGCAATACTTGCCATGACCCCATGGACCGGACTTATTTCTTCTCCGGGGCTCTCCTCATCACCGTTTTTCGCGAAGATCCCCCGCCAACCCGATGCCGAAAAAATCATTTTATCCAGAGCTTTATCCAAAAGGGTCTTGGTCAAAGCCGGATCATCCGCTTTAAGGGGAAACACCGCGGGATCGGCAATAAAAAGTCCCGAATCAGGGTGCCGTATTAAAGCCATAGGGCAAACTCCTTGTTACTGAATATTTCAAAACCCGGTAGTCCGGCAGGATCATGGTTTTGAAATTACCTCGCAATATAAAACCCACAA
>JAITBE010000049.1 GCA_031283755.1 Spirochaetaceae bacterium | reverse complement strand
CCCATCACCCGGGGATAGGTCGCCACCGGGGAGGTCCCCCGGTAGATATGCATATCGGACCCGCAGACACCCGCGGCTTTCATCTTAACCAGCACCTCCCGGGGCCCTTCGATTTTCGGCGGTTCAACGTCGATCATCCTGAGAAGGCGGGGTTTTTCGGTTACAAGCGCTTTCATTGTTTTTCAGCCTCCAATCCATTTAAGGGGAATGATAACCAACTGGGGCAGCAGTATCAGGAGGTATACCAGGATAACCTGGAAAATATAATAGGGGATGACCGGCCCCAAAAGTTCCTCCATTTTGACTTTTCCGGTCGCGCAGGCGACGTTGAGCACCGGTCCCACCGGCGGCGAGGTGAGGCCCAGCACATTTGCCAGGGTAAATACCACCCCAAAGTATACCAGATCGATGTGGGCAGCCCTGAGGAGGGGCAGCATAATGGGGGTCATGATGAGAATGGTAGGCACCACGTCCACGCAGGTTCCCATCAGGATGATGATCGTCTGAAGCACCACGTTGAGGAGCATGGGCCTGCTTACCAGGGGGCTTAGGGACGCGGTGATCAGCTGGGGGATGCGGGAGATAGTGAGGAAATAGGCCGCAACCTGGGCGGCGGCGGCAAGGAACATCACCACCGCGGACATCTTGGCCGCGGCGATAAACGCCTGAAAAAGGTTTTTCGGCGTCAGTTCCCGATACACGAAGATCCCGATGATGAGGGCATAGACCACGGCGATGACCCCGGCTTCGGTGGCGGTGAATACGCCGCCCCGGAGCCCGAAAAAGATGATGAGGGGCAGCAGCAAGGCCCACAGGCCGTTGAAGAATATCTTGAGCGTTTCTTTCAGGGTAGGCTTGGGCGCGTCGGATTTTATCGCGTCCTTGCGGGAAACCACGTACCAGACGACGCTCATCCCAACGGTGAGGTAGATCGCCGGGGCTATCCCTCCCATGAACAGGGACTTGATCGATACCCCCGCGGCCACGCCGTAGACGATCATCGGGATAGAGGGCGGCATGATGGGGGCCACGATGTTCGCGCTTGCCACAAGGCCCGCAGCCTTCGCCCGGTTATACCCCGAATTGGCCATCATGGGGATGAGGATCGCCCCCAAAGCCGCGGTGCTTGCCACGGCGGAACCCACGAGGCTGGCAAACATGAGGCAGGCGAGGATCGTCACGTAGCCCAGACCGCCCCGGACCCGTCCGACAAAGATGTTGCAGAAGTCAATGATCCGCCTGGTAAGCCCCCCCTTGTTCATCAATTCTCCGGCCAACACAAAGAACGGCAGGGCCATCATAGTAACGCTGTCGGTTCCCCGCATAAGCTGGGCGGCCACGGTTTGGGGGTTGGTCGCGTTTCCTCCCATAGCCAAAGCGGTGGATACCCCGGAGAGGATGAGGGAAAAGGCAATGGGAAGCCCCACCATTATCGAAACAACCAGGGAAGCCAAAAAAACCGTCGTGTATAAAGCAACCATCTTGTTCCTCCTCCTTCATTGCACATCCGCAGACTGGAGTTCTTCGGCATCGTCCCGAATTTTGATGAGCTCGGAAACCGGCATTTTCAGGATAAGCAGCCGGAACAGATTTGCCAGGGCGATAATTCCGATGGCAACGCCGGTTATAAGCCCCGATGTATATACGAGAAAAGTCGGGAATTTGGTGGCTACCCAGTTGTCATTCAAATTCTGGAGCACCAGCCCCCAGCTTCCCCGGGTGAGGATGACCATAAGCCAAAGGACACAGACCTGCACCAGGGCATAAATAACCATTTGACAGACAGGGGGCACCCGGTTCAAAATACTGTCGATAAGAAGGTGGCGGTTGTCCCGCATGGCCCCAATGGAACCCAGATACACCAGGTATATAAAACAAAGCCGGGCAATCTCCTCGGACCACGCGAAACCCTTACTGAACAGGTAGCGGAAAACCACATTCATAAAGACGAGGATTATCATAACCGCCAGAAAGAAGGCGATGAGAATTTCAACGCCTCGAAAAAGGGTATCTAGAATCTTTTTCAACACGAACCCCCTTTATTAAAATGAGAAATGAGAAATTGCGGGGGGAAAATATCCCCATACAACCAAACTATCTTCTCATTTCTCATTTATCTTCTACTGGACCGCCTTGATCCGGTCGGTAAGGGGTTTTGCCCAGGCGTGTTCTGCGAAAAGTTGGTTGGTAAGGGGCTGGATCAACTGGATGATCCGCGCCTGATCCGCGGCGGTGGCAGGCGTTACCGTTACCCCTTTGCCCTTGAGGAATTGCCGGTCGCTGTCAACACTCTTGATATAGTCGTCCCAGGCTTTTACCGCCGTGGCCTTGGCCGCATCGCTCACGATCTTCTGCTGGGCGGCGGTAAGTTTGTCGTAAAAAGGACCGCTGACGACGATCTCCAGGGTGGCGATAATGTGGTTGGTCTCGTAGAGGTACTTCTGCACTTCGTAGAAGGCCTGGCTTATCACGGTAACCATGCCGTTGTCCTGGCCGTCCACCACACCGGTCTCCAGGGCGGAGAAAAGTTCTCCCAGGGGGATAACCTGCGCGCTGGCCCCCAGGTTTTCGGCGATACCTACATGGATCGGGTTACCGGGCATACGGAACTTCTGGCCTTTGAAATCGTCCACCGAAGTGAGTTTCTTGTTGCTGGTAAAGGTCCGGGCGCTGTTCGGCCCCCAGCCCAGCATATACACTGTGGGGAATTTCTGGTGGAATTCCTTGTTGATTTCCTCGGCAATGGGGCCGGTCCAGACATTCTTCGCGTGATTAAGGTCCCGGTACAGGAAAGGCCAGTCGGAAATCATCATAGTGGGGTATTCCTGGTTCATAGGGGTGCCGACGATGGCAACCTCAATGGTCCCGTTGCGGACACCGTTCCACAGATCGGCTTCGTTCCCCAGGGTTCCGTCATGGTAAATATCCACCGTCAGGGCGCCCCCGGAGGCCTGTTCAATCTGCGGCTTGAATACGGTGTCCAGAGCCGCCGCCATCGGATGACTGGCGCCCCAGTTATCGCCAACCTTGATGGTCACCTTTTGCTGGGCGGTGGAACCGCCCCCCGATTGGGCTCCACCCCCGGCAAATACCGTTCCGGCAGTAATCAAAATTACCGCCACCATCAATAAAAACCTCTTGGTACTGTTCATAATCTCCTCCTAAGATAAAATCTAATACGGGCTTTAAGGGAATTTGCCCATAATATGAAACTGTTCTAAAACTTCAGTTTTTGGAACAGGCTCATATATCTATGATTATGAGCAGATTCTATTTATAAACATGGTAGCATGGTAGTATTCCGCCGTCAAGTTTTTTTTTACATTAAAAAAGGCCGTAAATTCCATCCCGATCCGGGTGATACCGGTTTTTCGTTAAGCGCGTTTGTGAGCGGAACAAACGTGCATGACAGCCAGCTTGCGATGCCGGCGTTATTTTTATGGTGTCGCCAGTCTGCGGCCGTTCACGCTGCTATATATGGCGCTACATCTTCAATATGTATACTATATGTAGCATTCCTCATGAATCTAAAATCTCAGTGTATACTATATGTAGTGATATGGAATTAACGGCACACTATATACAGGAATATCCCGTGAACGGTTACAAAAGGTGAAAGTCGAATTTCGGCTTACAAGATATTCCTTTTCTCCGGCGGTATAGATTCTGTTATGACCGGGCATCTTTTTGGAGGCCCTTAATTCACGCAGAATATCTCCGGTGGTTTTCCTGAATTTGTCCGGCTCCGTAAAGGCGCCCACATCTATGGCAATGAAAAAGTGCCCAAGACGATAGGGAACTTTTTTCCCGTCCGCGTCAAGACCGTTCAATTCCGTACCGCCACCATACCCATGCCGTACAGTTTTGCCTTGGCTATAGCCATCCGCATGGATCGCTTTCCAATCACCTGGCCCATTCCGTCGTGACCATCGGCAACCGCCGTCGCAGGCCCCTCTCTTACAACCTCAAATTGGGTAAAGGGAACCTCCGAAAACCCCGGCTGGATTTCCAGGGGTTCTGCGTAAAGCCCGGTCCGGCCGCGCCGGTGTTTGAAAGCGGCCGGATGCGCCCACATAAACTCGACATTCGGCCTTTTAGTCTTTACAAGGTACTAATCCCTGAATGTATTACCTTGTTTGAAGCATAACAAGTTTAAACTTGACCCGCAATTCAGATTCACCACATGGTCGGGGCGGATTCCTCCCTCCGGACGCTTCGCCTGGGGCGGTAAAGGCGGTTGATGCGGGGATATTTGGCGGTTTTCCGCCGCTTAGCCGGGTGGGGATGCGGGGGGTGGGGGGGAAATGGGCGAAAAACCGGGGGGCCCCTCGTTTTTCCCATTATGGGGTCTGACCCCTATATTCGCAGCCGCAGCCGCCCCGCCGTTTTCTTCATTTCCAGGCGGATCCCCGTCCAGTATCCGCGACCAATACCGGTCACCCCAGATATGCCCGATCCTCCCGGTCTCCCGGTTATACCGCTCCGCAAACGTCTGCTTCAGCCGCTTCATGATAGCGGGGAGTTGCAGCCCGTCCTGGGGCTTGATGTAAAACGTAAGCCAGTCATCCTGAAGGCGCAGGCAGCGAACCTCGAAGACAAACCGCTGTTCCGTCTCATGGAACACCCGGTTGAAAATCGCCCGGACTTCAGGCCAGCGGAACAGCGGTTCCCGGTTGTTGCTTGGAGGGCCGGGTCCATACCCCGTTGAACCAGCGGTTCGCGCTTGCTCCGGGGTATGGACCCGGCCAGTATACTAAATTTCCTCTCCCACGAAGACCCCAGGAGCAAGCTCCTGGGTTCTTCATTTGGGTGCGGATTTCGTACCAGACACCCTGTCGGAGTTCTCGTAACTTTCTCATATAATTATATATGGGATTGACTCGCCGTTTTGCTTTAATTGAGCCGAAAAAAACATAAAAAAAGTGGAAATGAGCCTCCGCGCGGCAAGCTCGAACCAAAGGTTCGACGAACCTTTGGTTTGGCGGGATATTAAACCAGAC